>JAJCXT010000056.1 GCA_029263295.1 Acidobacteriota bacterium
GCCGGTCGAGGCCATGCCGCCCGCCTGTTCCATGATGAAGCCCATCGGATTGGCCTCGTACATGAGGCGCAGCTTGCCGCCGGGAGCCTTCTTCGACGCGGGATACATGAAGATCCCGCCGTACAGCAGCGTCCGGTGCACGTCCGCCACCATCGAGCCGATGTAGCGTCCCGAGTGCGGCCGGCCGGTGTCCGGGTCGACCTCCTGCAGGTAGTCGAGATAGCGCGCGGTGCTGTCGAAGAAGAGGTTTCGATAGCCTTCGTTGAGGCTGTAGATGTTGCCGTTCTTCGGCATCTGGATGTTCGGGTGCGACAGCAGGAACTCGCCGATGCTGGGGTCGAGAGTGAAGCCTGAGACTCCGGTGCCTGTCGTGTAGACCATCATCGTGCTGGAGCCGTACGCGATGTATCCCGCCGCCACCTGCTCGGAACCCGGGCGCAGAAGGTCCTCGAGCGTACCCGGGCCGGAGGCCGTCTTGCGCTTGTAGATGGACCAGATCGAGCCCACCGATACGTTGGCGTCGATGTTCGAGGACCCGTCGAGCGGATCGAACAGCAACACGTAGTCACCGCAGGTGAACCTGGCGGGGATTTGGACCGGATCATCCTCCTCCTCACTCGCCATTACGCACAGCAAGCCACCGTGGTCGAAGGTCTTGATGAAGCACTCGTTGGCGTAGTCGTCGAGCTTCTGCACGCTCTCGCCCTGAATATTCGTGACGCCCGTTTCGCCGAGAATGTCCACGAGTCCGGCCTTGTTCACCTCGCGGCCGATGAGCTTGGCCGTCAGCGCGATGTCGTAGAGCAACTGGGTCAGGTCGCCGCGAGCCTCCGGGTAGGCGGTCTGGCGCTCGAGGATGTGACGTTCGATCGTGACGATCTGGTTAGGACGCGTGACGATAGGCGCCTTCGTCGTCGCGTTGGGGGTGCTCGACATGCTTCCTCCGGGCGGGTACACGAGGTGACCGGCCAATTGTCGCCTGCCGGACTACGAAAGCAAGCGCGCGTGGCCATCTCTTAGCTGCATGACATCTACTACGCGTTCGCAGAGAGGGGCCACCGCGCTGAGGTTCAGTGATGCCAGGCGGCGCCTGGCCGAGTATCGCATCTGTTTGGAACGCGATGTTGAAGACGGCATCATCCCTGCGCCCGCGTTCGCCGTCGTGGATGCCTGCTATGTGAGCCTCTCCGTCATGCTCGACTCGGCTCGGATCGAGCTCGAGGCGGCAGGGCCGGAGGCGCAGGAACGGGCGCTCATAGCTCGCTTCCTGGGCGGGTCGGGCCAGCTCGCTCGGCACATGTTCGCGGTCACGTATCAACAGCGAGACCTCCAGGAACTCGAGCGAACAGCGGCCTACGTCAGTGGTCGGGGCCGGGCCATGATGGAGCAACTCTGGGCACGGATCGCCGCGTAGCGGCGCTGCTGCCAGTTTCCGGCACAGTCGGTCAAGACTGGCTGCGGGATCTGCGGAAAGGGACTTGATTCGCTCGGTTCATGGCGTAAACTAGGTTCATTAAATAAACCTGTTTAGGAGATGGACCATGATGAGCGCAGCAGGGAACCTACAGAGTCGCGTCTTGAAGTCGTCGTGGAACGACGGACTGATCGACCTCTTTGCCGGGATAGGTGTGCTGGTCATCGGCGTGTCCTGGCACTTTCACTTCGCCGCCCTGGGCGGCATCGCGCCGGCGTTGCTGGTGCCGTTGTGGCAGCCGCTTCGCCGCAGGCTGGTAGAGCCGCGCACGGGCTACATGGAGTTCGGCGAACAGACCCGCTTGCGGCTCAGCCGCTCGCTGCTGACGATGCTGCTCCTCGGGGTCGGAACGTTGGGTCTCGGGGTGGCGACATACTTCTACGCGGGTGGGGGCGTGCTGACGGCCGATGTGAAGCTCATCGCCGGATTGCCAGCCTTCCTGATCGGATTCGCGGCCCTCGTGGCGGGGTTCTCGTTTGGCATCCCACGCTTCCCGCTCTATGCGCTGGTTCTCATCGGTGGAGGGGTTATTACTGCCCTGCTCGGCCTGGAGCCGGCTCCGGCGATGATGGCAGGCGGCTCGGCCGCCGCCCTCGTCGGCGCGGTGGTTCTGGGTCGTTTTTTGAAGGACCACCCGGTCGTTGATGAGCAGGCGCGATGAGCGGCGATCCAGTTGTTCCAGAGATTGACACTCTGGTGCATGAGCCGGCACGCTTGCGGCTGCTCACGTATCTGGCGCTGCTGGAGCGGGCCGATTTCGTCTATCTGCTCGGCCAGAGTGGCCTTAGCAAGGGAAATCTGTCGGTGCAGATGGGCAAACTCAGTGCGGCGGGTCTCGTCCAGGTCGACAAGGAATTCGTCGACAACCGGCCACGTACTACGTACACGCTGACCAGCGCCGGTCGGACCCGACTCGCCCGCTACCGGCAGACGCTGGACTCGATCTTGACCGCCTTGCCGCGGGCGTGACGCTCAGTCGCGCCGCCAGCGCATATCGGCGCCGGGAGGTGCAGTCCGCGCGATGTGCTCGGCCATCTGCGGCAGGATGCGCTGGTTGTACGTCAGTCGCGTAATGCGCACCGACTGATCTTCCGGCTGACCAGAGTAGCAGTGCGGGTGCCGGTAGCCGTAGTCGAACGACCCTCCGTAGTAGGGGGAGGTCGTCTCCTCGAGGAAGTCCTCCAGCAACATGACGGCCTCTTCGAGGTAATAGTTGTCCTCGTCGCCCACAGCAATACGGAGCTTGCCCTCCAGCTTGGGGCCGAGCGTGTCCCAGTCACGCCGGACGATGTAGGAGAGGTCGTAGTTCTCCCGCATGTAGCCGACCGCGGCCTGGTTGATCTCACCCGTCTGCTTGTCCCACACGTCCATCGGATAGCCGTCTTCGCCGACGGGCGCGTAGACAGCCTGCCAGACGTCGAGTTGCTGTCCCGAGCGCCCCTTGGTGCCGAGAACGAGCTCCATCTGGCTCGCCTGCTTGAGGCTCATCACGACCTGGCCGTCAGGGTCGTGCATGAAGGGGCGGATCGGGTCCTTGCGCCAGGGACTATTCGGGTAGAAAGCGTTGATGTCCTCGTACAGATTCACCAGCTGGTAGTAGCGGAAATCGATGGGATCCGGGCAGTTGACCCAGGCGCCGTTGAAGAGGTCGGGGTACTTCACCTGCCAGGCAAGCGACTCCCACCCACCGGTCGAGCCGCCATACAGGGTGCGGGTCCAGCCCTCGCCGATCCCACCGAACTCGTCCTCGACGAGCGGAATGAGCTCTCGCGTCATGGCATCGCCGTAGGGACCAATGTTCTCCGAGTTCACCGCGTAGGAGTCGTCGAAGTACGGGTTCGGGTGCTGCATGGTGACGACGATGAACTTTGGCAGTTTGCCTGACGTCCAGTCCTGATACAGCTGGTGGCTGAACTCGGCGTACGTGCGGTCGTAGCCCTCCAGGTCGTCTGTGGGCGGTTCCTCTCGAAAGGTGGCCGGCGTGTAGAAGAAGTCGTGGAAGTGGCCCTGGTAGTAGGCGACCGGGTACTTCATCTCGGAGTCCTCACTCCAGCCTGGCGGCACCAGCACGATGGCTCCCAGGTACATGTCCTGGCCCCACCAGTCGCTCAGGATCTCGCTGCGGAACTTGCGATACTTCACGTACTCCGTGTCCTCGGGCAGATCGGGCCGGGGCGGGATTTCGTTCGTGAGTTCGAGGCGGATCGTTTGACTGGACTCAGAGGGATCCATGTCCACATGGCGAGCCGACACATCGCCGTAGAGGTTTCCTGGCGAGGTGCGCCAGTTCTGCCCCTCCCACTGATCCATCGGTAGCTTCACCGTGTGGCCGTCGGCACGCTCGAATGTCGTGTACACATGGAGCATCGCCTGAAGGTAGTAGTCGCCGACGGGCATCGAGGCCAGGCTCTCGACCGGGAAGCCAATCGCGGAGGCGTCGAAGACGGCCGGTTCGCCGGGCAGCCAGCCTTCGACGTCGATGGCGAACATGGGCTCGCCACCGCGCCAGTTGGCCACGAGGGAGCGCGGTTCCGTCGCTACGCTGCCGTCGTACTCCTGAGACGACATCATCAGGTAGAGGCGGCCTTCAAGTGGGCCTTCATGCAGTGACGCTGGGAACGTCACCTCGAACGTAGCGCTTGCCGGAGCCGACTCGAGCGGGGTGCAGGCGGCGACCAGCCCGAGGAACAGGAACGGTGCGCGGAGCAGGCGTCGCGGGGTGCACATGAGATCTCCGGTGAGGGTTGGCGCCGGGTAGTGCCGCGCAGTATGCGATATCTTCACCGCATGCGGTACTTAGTGGTGGGATCGATGGTGGTGGCGCTCGCCTGCAGTGACGCCGCGGAGACCGGCGCGGCGGCAGACTCGCGTTCGAGTCTGGCCACGGCCCCCGGTGCGCAGGAACCCGTGCGCGAAACCTATGAGGTTGTGCGCCAGTTTCCCCACGACTCGGCCGCGTTCACGCAGGGGCTCGTATTCCACGAGGGTTACCTCATCGAGGGCACTGGCCGGCGCGGACAGTCGAGCTTGCGTAGGGTCGAGATCGAGACCGGCCGGGTGGTGGCGCAGGCGGATGTCGACCCCAGGTTGTTCGGCGAGGGGATTACGATCCACGAGGGGCGCGCGTATCAGCTGACCTGGACGTCAGGGGTCGGGCTCGTCTATGACCTCGACACCTTCACCGCGGTGCAACAGTTCCGTCAGGTAACGGAAGGCTGGGGGCTGACAAGCGATGGGGAACACCTGATCCAGAGCGATGGCAGCCGTAATCTGTATTTTCTCGACCCGGCGACGATGCAGCCCACTCGCACCGTGGAGGTTCACGACGCGAGCGGCTTCATCGACCAGATCAACGAACTCGAGTACATCGATGGCGAGATCTACGCCAACGTCTGGCACAGCTGGGAGATCTTGCGGATCTCCCCCCGCGACGGTCGCGTCATCGGCCGTATCGATATGAGCGGACTGCTCGATACGGACGAGTTGCCGGACCCCGAGTCGGTGCTGAACGGCATCGCCTACGACCCGGACACCGGACGGATCTTCGTCACCGGCAAGCTATGGCCGAGTCTGTTCGAGGTGCGCTTCGTCCGCCGCTAATGGCCAGAATCTGGCCGTTGGCTACTGCTCGCGCTGGTTGATCCGGTCGATCATCTGCTGGCAGAACGCGATTTCCGGGTTAGCCTCGAGGCAGGCTTGGAAGGCCGCCACGGCCCCTTCGAAGTCTTCGGCCTGAGCGAGGAGCTGGCCCTGCGTTACGCGCGTTGTGGCCGAGTCTGGATGGAACTCGAGGTTCTTGTCGATCGCCGCCATCGCAGCTTCGATGTTTCCAGTTCGAGCGAAACGCCCCGCCAGCTGTAGCAGCGCGGTTTCACTGAAATCGTAAGACCATCCACCGTAGTTGTCCCCACGCAGCGAGTCATAGTGCGCCAGCATTGCCTCTATGCCGTCGTTCTCCAGTGACTCGGCCAGCACATCTCCGAGACTGACCGGGCGGCTGTTGCCGTGGTGGCAGGTGGCGCAGCGAACGGCCAGTGACTCGGTCCTTCCGATTTCGGTGAGACCTGGCTCGAGTAGCTCGTCATTGACGGTGCGCACCATGCCCATCATGACGCGGGCAACGCGCTTGGCTTCGCGCTCGTCGGAGACGAAGTCGGTCGTGCTGAGATCGTTCGGATCGTCGCCGACGTGGCAATAGATGCAACGGACGCCGAGCGCGGTGGCGAATCCTCGCATGACGCCGACGATGGCTCGCGTCGACATGTCAGCCGGCAATACCTGCAAGTTCTGCGGCGTCTCCGGAAGCCCGAGTTGAGGCTCCTGGGCGAGGTTGCCACCTTCACGAGGTCCGCCGCGGGCCGGCTCGGCGGAGACGGATGGCAGGGCCGTGGCAGCGGCTACTATCGCGATCGCGATGGACAGGACAACGACGCGGTCGCCCGATCGGTCAGGCCTCGTGCTCAACATGGGTGTGATTCCTCGAATACGTTCCGGCACGCCGGCCGGGAAAGGTCAGTGATCTGGCCGCGCATGCTACTGGGAGCACTGCAGGCACAGGTTGCGGTCCGGCAAGAACATTGCAAATGCTTCGTCCGCAAGACGTCAGGAAGTTGTCAGCAGCGCCAATCGAGGCGCACGTCGGGGTGCCCGTGCGCCGAGTACAATCAGCGTACCGAGCGAGATAACTCAGGCCAAGGAGCCCTCCATGCCGTACGTATTCGCGAAGACACTCGATGTTCCCTTCGACGAGGCTATCGAGCGCGTTACCGACGCGCTTGGCGAACGTGGCTTCGGAGTTCTCACGACGATCGACGTGAAGGCAACGCTCAAGAAGAAGATCGACGTCGACTTCCGCCCGTACACAATCCTCGGGGCGTGCAACCCGAGCTTCGCGCATCAGGCGCTGCAGGCTGAGCCGCACATCGGGGCGATGCTGCCCTGCAACGTCATCGTCCAGGCAGTCGAAGGTGGCGTAGAGGTCGCGGCGGTGGATCCGGTTGCCTCGATGGCCGCGGTCGAGAACGCTGCGCTCGGAGACGTTGCTACTCAGGTCCGGACGATACTGCGAGAGGTCGTCGAATCGCTCTAGGAGTCAGTGGTAGAAGCTTGATGGAGTTCCGGTAGCCGATGGATCTGGTCCTGATTGTCCTGGCGGCGGCCACAGCGTCCGCGCTCGCGGCCGCCCTGGGCGTCCTGCCGCTGCTGGTACGACCGACTCCGCCAACAGCCTGGCTCGCGTGGGCCAACGCGCTGGCCGCCGGCATGATGATCGCCGCTGCGTTCGCGCTCGCCGAGCCAGTGCAGGGGGCCGCGTCAGGAGCCTTCGCGCTCGGCGCCCTGGTCGGAATTCTGTTCATCCACGGCTCCCGTGCCTTCTCGCAGACCGAAGGTCTGGCGCTGAATCGGCTCGACCAGGCCACGCCTGAGTATGGTTATGAGGTGCTTCTCGTGGGCAGCCTCCACTCCGCGGCCGAGGGCGTCGCGATCGGCGCCGCCATGGCGAGCGACGCGGCTTTCGGTGTCTTCGTGGCCGCTGCGCTCGCGCTCCACAACGTGCCGGAGGGCACCCTGCATACAGCCGTGTTCCGGTCCCGCGGAGTCAGTCTGCCGCGAGCGGCGGCGCTGGCCGTCGTGGCTAATCTAGGCCAGGTCGTTCTGGCAGTGACTAGCTTCGCCGTGGTGGTGGCGGCTCCGGCGGCTCTACCATGGGCGCTCGGGTTTGCCGCGGGCGCGTTGATCTATCTGGTCATGGTGGATCTGCTGCCTGAGAGTTACGCTGGCGCCGGCTCCACCAGCATCGCGCTGGCGGTGATTCTGGCCATGTGGGCGTTCAGTCTCTTGCATAGGGTGCTGCGCGGATGAGTCAGGCCGGCTACGTCTTCGCCTACGGCATGGTGACCGCGGTCGCAACGGCTCTCGGCGTGCTGCCGTTCGCGTTTGTGAGGCAGATTTCCCCCCGCGTTATCGCGGCCTCCAATGCTATCGCCAGTGGCCTGATGCTCGGGGCGTGTTTCGGTTTGGTCGCCGAGGGGGCCGAACTCGGCACCTGGCAGACGGGCGTCGGCGGGCTGTTGGGGGTGCTGTTCATCCTGATTACGCAGCGGCTGCTCGCGCACAGCGATGCAGGGTTCGGAGACGTTCGTGGCGCGGGCGCGCGCAAGATGATCCTGATCGTGGTCGTGATGACCGTGCACTCGATCGCCGAGGGAGTGGCGATTGGTGCCTCCTTCGCCGGCGGCGTGACTCTGGCGACTCTCATCACCGTGGCCATTGCCGTGCACAACGTCCCCGAGGGGCTGGCGATCACAGCGGTCCTGCGTCCCCAGGGAACGAGCCTGGCGTCGTGCGCCTGGTGGAGTTTCTTCTCGTCGCTGCCGCAGCCATTGGTAGCGGTGCCGGCGTTCTTCTTTGTCGACGCGTTCACGCCCGCGCTGCCCTATGCGCTCGGTTTCGCGGCGGGCGCGATGGTGTTCATGGTCCTGGTCGAGTTGCTTCCTGAGGCTTACGAGGAAGGGCAGCGAGCGACCGTCGGACTGCTGGTGAGCCTGTCGCTGATCGCGATGGTGGCGTTCCAGCGAATGCTCTAGCCCCCGCGCGGGCAAGTAGTGCCGTCGGTGCGGGAGCGAGGGTGCGGCGCCGCTACGCGGCGCGACGCAGCGAACGGTGCGAGCGAGCGATAGGCGTGCTCATTGGTGCCACGCGGCGCTGCTGAATCCGGATCGGTCGAAGTTCCGCACGCAGCTCGAAAGCAGTGCGGACGACCGCGTAGGCAGACCAGATCGCGAGTGCGAAAAGGCCGGTCGAGATCGCGTTGTTGAGTATCTGCATCATTCTGACCAAGTTTATCCGTGGGTCGCCGAGCTCCCCGTGCTACGGCCCGACGACCCCCGGTTCGTCGTCTTCAGTACCTTAGACGTAGCGATACGTCGGTTGGTTGTGTCTTCGTGTCTATTACTTCGCAAGAACCCCCCGTTAGGTTTCAGAAAACGTCGTTGCCGCGGGTCACAGAGCGCTCTGCCGGACCTCTTGGAGCAAGCGGAGACGGGCTCTTGGCGGGATTCGGGCCTGTTTTGCGTTGATCGCAAGGATCGGGTCGTTGCGTCGTTGCGGGGGCTCTAGTGTCTTGATCCTGGCGCTAAGCCCGAGATCGGGAGAGCATGCGGATGGAGATTGTGATGAACGACAGCACCCAACAGAGTGACTACGAGCGAGTGGCGCAAGCCATCGACTATCTACGTGACCGAACCGAACAGCAGCCGCAACTCGAGGAGGTGGCGGAGCACATCGGCTTGTCGCCCTTTCATTTTCAGCGACTGTTCACGCGATGGGCGGGCGTTTCGCCAAAACGTTTTCTGCAGTTCCTGACGGTGGAGCACGCCAAGTCGCTGCTCCACGCGGACAGTTCTGTTCTGGACGCCACCTATGCCACAGGGCTCTCTAGCCCTTCGCGCCTGTACGATCTGTTTGTCGCGACCGAAGCGGTGACACCCGGCGAGTACAAGAGCGGCGGCGCGGGAATCGAGATTCGCTTTGGGTTCGCGGAGACCCCGTTCGGCAGGTGTCTCATCGCTACGACTTCGCGCGGCGTCGTGGCGCTTGCGTTCGCGACCGATGACGACGACGCTTCCGGAGCGTTGCGGCGCACGTGGTTCGGAGCAGCGCTACATCGCGACGATGCGGTGGCCGAACGGATCGCGGCCGAGGTGTTCGCGTTCAGCCATCGCCAGGACGCGCCGCTCCGGCTTCTGCTGCGGGGCACCAACTTCCAGATCCGCGTATGGCGAGCCCTGCTCGAGATTCCGTTCGGCAGCGTGGCCACCTACGGCAGTATCGCCGAAACCGTCTGCACCGGCGATGCGGCTCGCGCGGTTGGCAACGCGGTCGGGGCGAACCCACTCGCGTACCTGATCCCTTGTCACCGGGTGATCCGCGCCGGTGGCGAACCGGGCGGTTACCGCTGGGGCGAGGGCCGGAAGACGAACATCCTGGGGTGGGAACAGGCTCACCTGAGCCAGGCCGCGCCCACCGGCGAGGCAGTCGCCGGCTGACTGCAACGCACAGGCCTCCCCGCGGCGCGGGCCATGTGGCTACTCCCACTCGTCCTCGGGATCCCACAAGTGCGTGGTCATATCCACGTGCCCGCTAACGAAAGCCACGCCTTCCGCTTCGAGGCGTCGGCGCTGGCGGCCGACTGCGGCACCCTCCACGTTGTCCGTGGAGCAGATGCCACGCACGTTGACCACGCGGTGCCATGGGACGTCGTCGGGACAGTCCGCGATCGCCCACCCGACGGCGCGGGCAGGCAACGGGCGGCTGAGTAGCTTGGCGATAGCGCCGTAGTTCATTACCTTGCCGGCGGGAATCTGCCGGACGATTTCGTAAACTTCAGCCCAGGCACTGCGTTTCGGCGCCACGACGACTAGTTCTCGCCCTTGAGGGCCGGCAACAAAGGTATGCGCGAGGTCAGGGAAACCGCCCCGAGACTGGCGCCCATGCCCACTGCGAGAACTGCCACAAGCGCGATACCGAGCGTCTGCCACGGCAACGACAGATCGCCGAGGAACAGTCGTGGGGCGACCGCGAGCACCGCTGACCCGGTTCCGATCAGCACACCGGCAGCGAGCATGAGTGCGTTCTCGGCCAGGACCATCCGCGACAGCGCCCGGCGGGGGAATCCGATTGCCCGCAGTGTGGCCAGTTCACCACGACGCTCGATGACGTTGCGCAGCAGGACGACGCCGAGCCCGAAGGTGCCGAGCAGCAGACCGAGACCGCCGAGGGCCTGGAAGGTAGAAAGGTAGGTGTTCTGTACCGCGAGGAAGTCGGCGATACGTTGCGCCGAGGGCACCACGTCGAAGCCGAAGCGCTCGAGCGTTGCCTCCAGGGCAGTGCTCACCTCGTCGGCAGAGTCGGCGGGTGCGCCGATGAGGAAGAACGAGAATCCGCTGCGGCTCGGGAAGTGCCGCAGCAACTGCTCCTCGGACATCAGCATCTCGCTCTGGAAGACGCTTTCGCGCAACGTGCCAACGAGGCGAAGTCGCAGGGGTTCACCGCGCTCGTCGGTAAGTATGAGTTCGTTGCCGAGACCGAGCTTGAGGATCCACTGCATGGAGTTGGTGTCGCCGATGACCGGCACGATCTCGGGGCCGAGATCGAGGTCGAGCAATTCCCACGGGTTCGCCAGCTCGTAGTCGTCCGCCAGGGATCCGGCGAAATGGAACCCTCCGGCCACGATCATCGCCGCCGGTACCCCGAGCAGCCTCGGTCGCTGTGGCTGATAGAGATTCAGGCAGCTCGTGTCGTCGCCGGGAACGCTGCGCAGCTGCAGGATGGGTACCTCGGCGAGTGCAGCGCTGGCCTCGTCGTCGAAGCCGAGGTCGAACCTGCCTGCGGGCGAGTTCAGGTCGTGATGGAGGGGCACGTCGGTCTGGGCCAAGAGCCGGTAACCACCGGCGCCGCCCTCGATGACGCCTTCATCACTGCGCGGATCGCGCGTGTTGCTAGCGACCGTCGCGATCACGAAGCAGGCCGAGGCGACCAGGGTTACGCTGAGCAGGCTCCTGCTCGGATTCCACCCGGCGCTACGCAGTGCCATCCGCACGGTGGCGCCGCGCGCCGATCGAACCGTCGCACGACTCTTCGCGTTCCAGTACGCGAAGCTCGCCAGCCCGCCGATGAGCAGTGCGGCACCGGCCGCGAATGCCAGGCCGGGGTTGGCTGCCTGTTCCGTCGCAACAGCCAGCCCGACGAGGCCGATTCCAGTGCCCAGTCCGACGGGGGCGACCCAACGCGAACGTCCCGGACGCTGGGTGCCGCCGCTTTCGTGAGTCACGCCGGCGAGCAGCCGTGCCACTGGTAGCTTCCGAAGGCGTCGCAGGGCTACGAAGATCGTGACCATCACTACGGTGACGGTGAGCCCAAGGCCGGCAGCGACTGTGCCGGGCTGAGTGTGCAGGAACAGCAGCGGCGAGCCGACCGCAGGCAACCAGATCGTGGTGAGCGCCCAGAGCATCAACCGCGCGTAGCCAATGCCGGCGGCGACCCCGAGCAACGAGCCCACCGTAGCCACCACGAGGCTCTCGGCTAGGAACCGATTGCGTATCTTGGGGGCCGGGAAGCCGAGCGCTAGCAGCGTGCCGACCTCGGTCGCGCGAGCGTCCACGCCGAGGTTGAAGAGCATCGCGACGATCAGAAGCGCTGCGAAGATGATGAAGAAGGAGAAGCCGATGAACAGGCCCGCGAAGTCGGTGGCGCCGCGGGCGCCAATCAGGCCGAGTTGCTTGGCGGCGAGAAATCGGTAGCCGATCTGGGCGGGCACGATCGCCGCGTCCGTCGCTGCCGCCAGCGACTCGGTGAACAGAGCCGCGTCGGCACCGTCAGGCACAGCGACTCGCAGCGTCGTGGTGGTGCCGTAGCGAGTTGCCCACAGGCGCTGGCCCGTGGCCCGGGAAACGAACGCCTTCGGCGTGCCGCGGTAGTCGTCCCAGTACTCTTCGTCCACCGTCCGGATGGTCGAAAGGTCCACAGGGAACGGCGGATCCCATTCGGACATGTTCTCGACGCCCGCGATTCCAGGGTACTCGGGGGTGACCTCGGGGTCCGCAGCCATGCCATCCATCGCCAGTACGCCGGCAATCTCGAACTCGGCGGTTTCCGTGCGCAGTCGCTCATCGATGCCGACCACGTAGTAGTCGAGCGTCAGATGGTCGCCCGCGGCGACGCTCAGTTGATCGGCCGTCCATTGATTGATCAGGATCTGATCGTCCCCGAGCGCGCCTGGAGCTGCGCCGTCGGTGAGCCGCAGACTCCCGAGTTGCGATGTAGCAGGCGGGTCGAGGGCCAGTACCATCGAGTAAGGGACTACGTGATCACCTGCCGTCATCGCGTTGGCAAGGTAGGCCTGCAGAGGCAGGGTGGCTGCGCCTAGATCTGCCCCGGCACGCTCGGCGACGTCCAGCAACGCAGGGCGCAGCACGAACTCATCGCTGCTGAGTTCGACGAACTCACCACTCGCGTCGAGTTCCATGGCGAGACCCAGGTCGGCCAGCGTCAGCGCGGCGGCTAAAGCCTCTTGTGCGGCATCGTCCACGTCCTGTGCCCCGGCCAGAAGAACAGCGTTGATCCGGCCGGACTGGTCGAGCGCGGCCTGCAGCCTCGGGATTTGGATGTAGGCGTTGAGCGGAAACGACTGGTGCGGCGACAGGTCGAAGCGGCCAATACCGCGATTCGGAACTACGGCCTGCACCGCGCCGCGAATGGTCCCGATGACCTCGTCGGCGCTGCGCTCGCCCAGCAGCGAGTCGCGGGGCACCTCGGCGCCGAGCTGAAAGCGAATGAGCACCTGGTCGCCAGAGCTGGCGCCCAGCGCATCGGCCAATGCCTGGTTGAGTATTACGGGCGGGAAGACGCCACCCTCGCCAAAGACCATGCCAGTTGCGACTTCGCCGGCGGAGTCTCGAAACACTGCAGATGCTTCGGAGTCGGAGATCATGGCGAGCACGGCATCATCGACGCCGATGACGTTCACCTGCGAAGCGCGCGCCCGCGAGGTTCCATGGATCGCGTTGCCGCGAAGCAGAATGGCACCGACCGCTTCGTTGAAGACCTCGTTGAACTCCGGTTGGGCGAGTAGATCGGTTGGCAGGTCCTGACGGAAGAACCGTTCGCCGAGCAGAGCGACATCGATTCGCCCGAGGCGGTCGAGCGTCAGGTCGCGCAGGCTGCCGCGAACCGAGTCGCCCACCAGGAGTGCGCCTGTGAGCACCGCGCCACAAACAGTCACCGCCATCGCGACGGCGAGGTGCGTCCGCCAGAAGTGCGTCAGCGCTCGACGCATCGGCCGCTCTCGAGATCGACTCGACGCGCGAACCGCGCGGCGAGGCGCGGGTCGTGGGTCACGACGAGCAACACGTTCTGAGCCTCCGCGTGCAGCTCGAGCAGCAGGTCGGCTACGGCATCGGCAGTTTCGCCATCGAGGTTGCCCGTCGGCTCATCGCACAGCAGCAGTCCCGGCGCGTTGATCAACGCGCGCGCGATCGCCACCCGCTGGCGCTCGCCTCCCGACAGCTCGGAGGGGCGGTGCAGCAGGCGATGCCCCAGGCCGACGCGATCCAGCAGAGTCCGTGCGCGCGTTTCGCCGTCGGTCGGACCGGCAAACGCGACGGTCGGCAACAGCGTGTTTTCCAACACCGTGTACTGCGGCAGTAGATGGTGGTCCTGAAAGACGAAGCCGATCGACTCGTTGCGGAAGCGCGCGATCGCCGCCTCCTGGAGTGCGAAGGGGTCGCTTCCGTCGATCCGCACGCTGCCCGCGGTGGGCGGCTCGAGAGTGCCCACACAGTGCAGTAGGGTGCTCTTGCCCGAGCCCGAAGGCCCCATGATCGCAATCGATTCGCCTGCCGCGGCAGCGAGGCTCGCACCGTTCAGCACATGGACGGCGCTGTCTCCGTCGCCGAAGGCCTTGGTCAGGTCGCGCACCTGCAGGCGCATCGCAGTGTCGTTCACGCTCCCTCCGTCTCGCTGCCCGGGGCCTCCTCGATTTGGTCGGCCAGGAAAGCCGGAATCGGCATCGAGCGTGGGCCCTTGTCGGTCATC
The DNA here is from genome assembly GCA_029263295.1 of Acidobacteriota bacterium. GTDB lineage: Bacteria > Acidobacteriota > UBA890 > UBA890 > WLXD01 > WLXD01. The sequence continues at coordinate 14,069 of JAJCXT010000056.1, forward strand.
TCGCAGCACACCGACGTCATCGTGCCGGTCCCTACGAGTCGGCCACTGGCATGCATCTCGAAGCCGTAGGTCATCGACCGCGTGCCCTTCTTCAGTACCTGCACGTGAATATCGACGTGTTCGTTGAAGCGGGCGGGCGCCTTGAACTGTGCCTCCACGGCCACACGCGGCCAGCCGATGTGAACGCCCTCATAGTCCATCGACACGCTCGCGCCGAGTGCTTCCAGGAACGCGTGCTCAGCGTTCTCCATGAAGATGATCAGCCGCGAGAAGTGCACGATCCCTGCCATGTCGGTGTCCGAGAATTCGACTTTGCGTCTCACGGTCAGTTCATACATAGGACTCGCTCGTATTCCTTTAGCGTGGCCGTCGCCATCATGTCGTCGGAGAATCTCTCATGCACGGCCCGCCGACCGTCTTGTCCCATCGCAGTACGTCGCTCTGAATCGTCCAACAAACTCGCGATGCCGTCGACCATGGCGCCCGGCGAATTCGGTTCAACGAGCAATCCGCCTCCGGTCCATTCGACGATCTCCGGGAACGCGCCGTGTGCTGGCAGCACCGTTGGCACGCCGCTGGCGAGCGCCTCGAGCACGGGCAGGCCCTTCGATTCGTGATAGGTCGTGGGCATGCAAAAGACGTCGAGGGAGTGGAGCATGTCCAACTTGCCCTTCCGGTCGACCTCGCCGTACCAATCGACTCGGTCGCCAACGCCTGCCTCATCGAGCGCGCGTATCAGCTCGTCACGATAGTCCAGATCGCGCGGCGCCAGATAGCCCGCGACGCGCAGGCGTACGTCATCACGCGTGCTTGCCAGTTGGATGAACGCTTCCACGAGATGGTGCAGCCCCTTCTCTTCACAGATACGGGCGAGATAGCCAATCGTGAAGGGTCGGCGTTTGCGCCTTTCGGGGGCGTCGTGTCCGTCGAGTCTGATGCCCAACGGGACGACGCGCATGCGGTTCTCGTCAACATCGAGGTAGCCGGCCATGTGGGCAGCGTAATACCGACTCGGGGCAAGGAAGGTGTCGATGTCGCCCGCGTGTGAGCGCATCTCGGTCTGCACACGCCCAGGCCATGGCTCGACCAGGTCGTCGAGGAAAATGTCTTCGCCCTGCACGCTGCACACCACTGGCACTCGGAGATCACGCTTCAAGGCGCCCGCCATCCCGATGAGCATGGAGTTGGTGATGTGAACGATGTCCGGCTTGTAGTCGTCACGCAGCCACGCCACCAGTCGCGCGAGCTCGGATGCCTGGTTCCCTTCCTCGCCCTGCAGCATCGAGAGCGTCAGTTCGCCCAGGTCGGCGCCCTGCGTCGCGTGCGATCCGGCCATCCGTGACACCAGGTCGAGCACTGGCTTCCGGTCGAGCAGCCAGTGCACCATCGCCGGGCTGTGCCGGAAGAAGCTCCATTTCTGCTCGAGGTACACATTGAGCGCGCCGTAGAAGACGCGGTCGATGCTCACATTTTCTTCGTCAGTACGGGTTGGCGTGTAGGTCGGTACGAGGGCGACCTCGTGCTGCTGGCGCTGCAACGCCGCTGAGAGCGTGTTGTCGTGCAGACAGGACCCGCAGTACATGCCTGCGGCACCTGCGGTGATGTACGCGATGCGCATCTGCCAGCTAGCTCTGGGGAATGAAGCGTGCGACGCGTTCCGGCTCGGGCGGTGCGCTCAGCAGCGAGCCAACGATCATCGCGATGCTCGAAGCGCCGAGGATCACGGCCACGGCCATGACGCCCGTGCCGCCGACCGTGTAGGCGCGGTCGCCCCAGCCCTGCACGAAGAAATAGGTCCAGAGCACGACGACGGTCATGACGCAGGCGAGGGCGCCAACTTTGGTACTACGGCGCCAGAACATCGCCCCGATCGCGATCGGGAACAACGATGCGAAGCCGGTGAACGACCAGGTTGCGAGGTTGAAGATGCTGCGCTCGGAAACCAGCGAGAGCCCGTAGGTAAGAAGCAGAATCGCAGCCACGAAAATACGCCCCGAGGCGATCTTCTGCTTGTCGGTCATGCGGTCGCCGTAGCCGTAGTGATCGACGATGTCCTCGGTGAACATGGTGCCGAGCGACAGCACCTGTGAGTCGAGCGATGACATCACGGCCGCGAACACCCCGGCGCCCAGAAGCCCGGCCAGAACCCCGGGAGCATGCAGGCTGATCATGCGCACGAGAATCGAGTTCGATTGCCCACCGACGAGGCCCGGGAAGTCGAGCGTGCCGGCAACGCCGAGCAGCACGGGCGGCAGCCAGACCAACGCTATGCAGAGCGGATACGCCTGCACGGTGAGACGGAAACTGTCGGCGCGTTTGGCGCTCAGCCAGTGCATGAACATGTGAGGGAACATGCCTGCCGAAAGCGGAATCAACGAGTACGTCAACCACCGGACGTAGTTGAAGTTGCCCTCGCGAGCGAGCAGGCTCGGAGTCTCCTCGGCGATGCGCGCCATGACCGTCCCCACACCGCCCATTCGATTGAACACGACGGTCACAGTGATGGCTCCGAGCACCATGAAGACGATCGTCTGGAACGTGTTCACCCAGGCCGTGCCGCGCAGACCGCCAATGGTCACGTAGCTCATCACCACGACGCAGATCACGAGGCCGCCGATCCACTCGGGAATCTGGCCGAAGGTAACCTGGTTGAGAGTCACGCCACCCGCCATGACGCCGATCAGCAGATACGGGATGACCAGCGCGACGAGTACGATGAACAGCAGCAGCCCCAGCAGATCAGAGCCCCAGCGATCGCGGAAGAACTCCACCTGGGTGGTGTAACCGTGGCGCTTGCCGATGGCCCATGCCCTCGGCGCGAGAACGAAGAACACAGTTGGGATAACGAGACCGGAAATCGCCGGCATGAGGCCGAACACGCCAATCCCGGCGTGGTACGCCTCGCCAGAGGAGCCGAGCAGCGCGAAGGCGGTCATGTTGGTGCCGAAGAGCGACATCAGCAGAACGACCGGCCCGATGGAGCGCGTCGCGAGGAAGTAATCCTCACCGGTGCTGCTCAGTAGGCGGTTGCTCACTACGCCGATGCCGATTACGAGCGCCATGTAGACAGCGATGATTCCGAGTGTCATCGGTCTTCCTCGGAGTCCAGGTGCGTCGGCCACGCGAGACGGACGACGATGGTGAGCACCAGCGCTGACACGATCATGTAGAGCACGTGGTAGCCGAGACCGATCGGGAGGCCCGCGACGATCCTGCTATCGCCCCATAACCACCAGTCGTTGTGAAACACGTACATCGCCGCCAGTAGACCGAAGGCCAGCCACTGCTTGCTCGACATGAGTCTCCTCGCGTGAGAGTCGCGATCGGCCCGTTGGCCCAACGGCCACGGCGCCCGGTCTATTCGCTGGGCGCTTCCTCGAGATGGAAGGGCTCGTAACCTGGTAATTCACAGAATTCCTGCATGGACTCTAGCAGCCCGGCCACGCTTTTTCTGAAAACGTTGCCGATGAGCAGGTTTACCAACTCGTCCTTGGCTTCGGGGTATTCGCTCAGGAAGGCCGCGAAATTGAACTCGGGCGAGTAGTAGGCGTAGACGAGTCGTCGCATGGCATCTACGCCGGTAGCGTACTCCGCCGCATGCCGACTCAGCCGTTTGGCGGACACGTCGTTGGCTTTGAGCGCCGCGATAATCGAGTCCGCTACGAATTCACCGCCCTGCAGCGCCAGGAAGACCCCGGAAGAGTAGATCGGGTCGAGGAATCCGTTCGCGTCGCCGACTAGCACCCATCCGTCGCCCGCCATCCGCCGACAGCCATAGGAGAAGTCCTTCACGGCGCGGATCTCGTGCAACTGTTCGGCACCTTCGAGTCGCTCGAGGAGCGCAGGGCAGGTGGCGGCCTCTTCGTCGAAGATCGCCTGCGGACCTCCGGCCCGCGCCTGCACCAGACGCTCGATGGGGCCGACGACGCCCACGCTAACGATGTCGTCCGGCATCGGGATGAACCAGAACCAGGTGCGTGGCTGGCCCGTGTAAAGAATGAGCGTCGCGCCCTCATCGCGCCCCTCGCCCCGAACGGCGCCGCGGAAGCGCGTGAACAGCGAGCAATTGCGCAGGTTCGGGTCACCTTCGCGCAGGTCCAGACGCTGAGCGAGCATCGCCGATTGCCCGGTAGCGTCCACCACCACACGAGCTGCCAGGCACCGTATCTGACCGTCGGGGAATCGCGCCTTCACGCCGGTGGCGCGGTCGCCGTCGAGGAGTATCTCGCTGACGTGGGTATCCTCGTGGACTTCCACCCCGTGGCTCCGGGCGTTGTCGAGCAGCATCTGGTCGAACTCAGCGCGGTCGACCTGCCAGGTCTGCGCGCTAGGCCCCGATTCGGTCTCGGAGAAGTAGAAGGGCACCGAGGCCCGCCCGCCCGGCGAGAAGAACTGCACCGACTGTTTCTTGGGGAAGTGGCTGCACTTCATCTGGTCGAGCACGCCGAGTCGCTCGAGCGTCCAGTATGTGGCCGGCATCAGCGACTCGCCGATGCGGAACCGGGGAAAGACTTCGCGCTCCAGCAGGAGCACTGTGTGCCCGGCCTGGGCCACCATCGTCGCTGTCGCGGAGCCCGCCGGGCCGCCGCCGACAACGATGACATCGTACTGCTCGGCTCGTGTCATGTGGGACCTCGGTTATTGGCCGACCAACGGGCCAGTCTAGAACGCTACGCCTAGTCGCACCCATACGGCGGCCGGCGTTGCCGGGATTACCGACTGTGACCCGAAGCCGCGCGTGTAGTAGTCGGTGCCGGTGAGGTTCTGCACGTTGACGCTGAGGTTGTAGCCGTTCCACGCGTAGGTCGCCGCGGCGTTGACCACGAAGGCTCCGTCCACAGCGAAGGCGTTGTCTTCCGCGATGAACTGCTCGCCGATGTAGCGGCCGCCAAGGGAAAGGCCGAGACCGTTGGTGAAGGTCTTGGTACCCCAGAAGCTCAATAGATGCTCCGGTGCGAAGGCGGGCCGGTTGCCTGTCCGATCGACCACGAAGGGCAAGAAGCCCATGGGCGTGGGCACGAGCACCGTCTCGGCAAACTTCGTCAACTCGGCGTCGTTGTACGCGTAGGCGGCCACGGCGCGGAATCCGGCGCCGGGCTCGATTGCCAGTTCGAGTTCGAAACCGCGTGACCGCTGGTTGCCGATCTGTTGAGTGAAACCGTTGTCATCGGGAATCGCGATGTTCTCGCGCTCGAGTTCATACACAGCGGCAGTCAACTGGGCGCGCCCATCGAGCCAGCGAGTCTTCACGCCGAACTCCACCTGGCGGCTCTTCTCGGGGTCGAAGTCTCCGAAAGCCCTGGGCGAAGGCGGCGCGAAGGAGCGCGAGTAGTTGCCGTAAACGGACACGTCGCCCGTCGGCAGCCAGACGGCGCCGAGCATCGGCGAGACTTCGCTGTCGTTCCGTTCCCGCCCACTGAGGTCGTCCTTGAAGTCGATCGTGTCCAGCCGCGCCCCGGCCAGCAACTGGAAGTTCGGCGAGAAGCTGATCTGATCGATCGCGTAGGGAGCGAAGACCACGCTGCGTGCATCACCGGCCGCCATCTGTCCGGGGATCGGCTGCGGATCGAGCGGGAAGTTGACCGGGTCGTCCAGGTCGATGGGTGCCAGGAAGGCGACATCGAGCGTGAAGTCGTCGGCGTAGCGACCGAACTCGACGCCGGTCAGCAGGTTATGGCTGACGCTTCCGGTCTCGAACTCGAAGATCGCCTCGAACTGATTGCCGAAGAAGTCCTGCTTGTCGTCGAGCGCGATGAACGTCCGGAATACGTCGTGGCCGTCGTATACGGTTGTGAAGATGGTTGCCCCGTCCGGCCCTTCCTGGGGCTCAAAGCGTAGGTTGCGCGGCCCGACGCCGTTGATCAGCGTGCCGTCCGAAAGCCACTCCAGCCGTCGGTGGTAGAGCTTGTTGCGGATGGTGACCGAATCGTTGATCGTGCCCTCGTAGTCGATCTGGAAGCGGTAGATATCCTGCTCGGACCGGTCGAACTGCGAGTTGTAATTGGCTTTCGGGTCGACCGCCGCCACCTCGAAGTTCGGGCTGCCATCTGCGTTGAAACTCGCGAGCATGAGCGGCACGCCCGCGTCGGGAGAGTAGTGCGCATCGACATACTCGAAGCTGGCGTTCAGCCGGTGGTCTTCGTTGAGCTTCCAGCTGAGGGAAGGGTTGAAGGCCGTCACGCGGCTGTCCTTCTCGTCGCGGTAGCCGTCGGAGCGGCGATACAGGCCGTTGATGCGGAAGGCGACGTCGGAATCAGGCTTGCCGTAGTTGTAATCGAGCAGGCCCTCGAAGTCGGCGAAGCTGCCGTACGAGGCACCGCCGGTGACACGCTGGGCGAGCAACGGCTGCTTGCGTACCAGGTTCACCGTGCCGGCCAGGGGGTTACTGCCGTAGAGGAAGCCGCCGGGGCCTTTGAGGACCTCGACGAGGTCGACGTTGTACAGCTGCCAGTAGGTCGCTTCAGGTTCCGGAGCGCCATCGGTGAGGATGAGGCTGCTCGAGAGCGAGTCGAAGCCACGGATGACGAAGTAGTCGGTAACGCCGAAGCCAGGCTGCACGTTCACGCCGCTGACGTTGCTTAGCGCGTCGCCCATCACCCGAGCGTTCTGTTCGCGCATCAACTCGGCGGTCACGATACCGATGTTGTTCGGAGTCATGAACAGCGCTAGCGGCAGCTTCGAGGCGATGGTGTTCGAACTCGGCACCAGCGGCAGGCTGCCTTCCACGAAGATGAACTCAGTGGCCTCCCCCTGAATGACCTGCTCCTCGGACTGAGCGGCGTCCTCCTGCTCGGTCTCCTGAGCCAGGATCAGGGATGGGGTGGCGACGAGTAACAGGACGGTCAGCGCGCGCAGGAGTTGCTTGTTCATTGCTTCATTCAGGGGAAATAGACGGTGACGGAAGGTCGTCGTCGCGTGAGCCGATACTCAGCGTGGAGAACTCAGCTCGAGCGCAACGAGCTCATGCTCGTCGCGAACGTAGAGAGTATGTCGGGAGAGCGAAGGAGGTGTCCACGTTTTGCCCTCGAAAACCTGCTGGCGAGCGAGTTCTTGATACTCGCCGGGGGCCGCGCGCACCAGCGCCAGTGTGCCGTACTCGCCGAGGATCACCAGATGGCCGTCAGCGTACAGAAGCGAGCCGTGGTCGAAACCACGAGCACGCCACATCCGCTCACCCGTCGCCAGATCCAAGGCGACGAGATTGCTGTTGTCGAAGCCGTAGACATAGCCGTCAACCACGACGGAGCTACTGAACTGGTTCTTCAGGCTGCGCGACTGCCACACCGTTTCCACTCCGCCGCCCGACCCGGGCGCAGGAAGACGGAGCAGACTGCCGCCAACATCGTAGCCCGAGGCGATGAGCACCTTGTCGGGAGGCACGAAGATCGGCGTCGCCGCGTTGATGTCCCATTCGGTCTTCCAGGGGACAGACCACAACGCCTCACCGCCATCAGGCGCGATGCCGAGCGCCCGCTCGGCAGTGAAGAAGATGACCTGTCGATTGCCGTGGATCGGGGCCACGATCGGCGTCGAGTACCCCGGGTGATCACCCAGCGCGCGCCATAACTCGGCGCCGGTGTCAGGGTCGAGTGCGACGATGCCGGCATCGTCGCCACCGGCCTCAATGAGCAACTGATCGTCCACCATGATCGCCGAGGCGGCGAAGCCCCAGGTCGGGATTCGTCCGCCATAGGTTTCGGTGAGGTCCACCTGCCACAGCGCGGCTCCAGTGGTGAGGTCGGCTGCCACCA
>JAJCXT010000057.1 GCA_029263295.1 Acidobacteriota bacterium
CGAGCACCAGGATCGTGGTCTGCTGGAGCAGCTTCACCTCCTGACCCTCTATTTCGTAGGTTAGCCGCACGGCAACGGTGTCCAGTTCGAACAGCACCGGCCCCCGGGTAACCTCGGCGACCAGGGCGGTGGCGTCTCCCAGTTGCACAGGTTCATCCTCCAGCCACCGTGCAAGTGATTCGACGTCCACCCGCACCCACGGCTCGATCACGGAGCTCGCCCCAGGCACCGCGGCGCGTTCTGCCTTGTCGGGCTCGGGCGGGGCCAGCCTTGCGAGGTCCTCGAGTTCATCGGCTTCGCGAGCTAGCCGCCATTCGCCGGCTTGGGGCGGTGGCACGTCGCGGGCTGCTGCCTTGGGCGCCTCGGCTACAAGAACCCGCTTGTCCAGCTGTTGGCGCACGGGCCCTGGCTCCGGCTCCAGCTCCAGCTCCAGCTCCGGCTCCGGCTCCGGCGTCGGCGTCGGCTCCACATCCAGCTCGACCTCGCGATCGGACTCGCTTGCGCTGCCAGCAGCGACGGGCGGGATCGACGCAGGCGCAGACACCGATTCAGCCACCGGCGCGGTTGGCGCTGGCAGCCACGAACGGCTCGCCTGCCAACCGAGAGTGAAGGCAAGCAGTAGCGTGGCGGCCCAGGCCAGACCCGGGAACCGTCGTATCGTTGGCGCCACTGTCTCGACATCCTCACCGCCGGCATCCTCGGAGGCGTGTGCCCGCGCCACTAGATCAGTCCAGTCCGGAGCGCTGGTCGCAGCCGTGTCCAGCGAGATCAACTCGCTCGCGAGCGCCCGCTCGCGAACTGCCGTATCGAAGCGCGCAGCGCAGGCGGTGCATTCAGCCAGGTGCTCGGCGAGCGCTTGCTCTGCAGGCTCCCCCAACTCCCCGTCCAGGTAGGCGTGCAGCGTTCCGTCCTCGTGATGCGTCATCCTGCCTCTCCCGCGCCCTGCCGCTGGCCCCACACCGTGGCAAGACGCTTCCGCGCTCGGGCCAGTGTCGTGCCTACGGATCCGGCCGCCAACCCCAGAGCGCTGGCGATTTCCTCGTATGACGAACCCCGCTCAGACATGAGTAACGCCTCGCGGTCACGTGGCGCCAGGTCCTCCAGGACGCTCCGCACCAAGGCGGCCTGTTCCTTCTTCTCGAGTTGTGCCTGGGCCGATGGTCCGGTCTCGCGCCTTTCGCCGCGGACCAACTGCAGATGGTCCGCCCGTACGGTCCGCCGTCTGCCCTCGTCACGGGCCAGGTTGGCCGCCACGGTGTAGAGCCACGCCCGGGGGTTGACTGGGCGATGCTGCAGCGCTCTCACGAAGGCCTCCTGCGCGAGCTCCTCGGCTCGTCCGTGGTTGCGGAGTCGCTGAAACAGGAACCCCACCAGCGGTCGGTACTGCTCGCGGTAGATCCGTTCCAGCGACCCGTCACGTTTCGTCTCGACCACTGGTCGTGAACCTCAACCTCTGCAATTCGGTCTACTCACCGGCTCAGGGGCCGGAAGGCGTCGTCGATCCGGCGCCAGCTCTGTGCTTCGAGTTGTCCGCGGCCGGCCGCTTCGATTCGCAGCACCAGTCCATCGCCAGCGATGGTAACGCGCTCGCCCAGCTCCAGCGCCGGCACGAGGCCGGGCAGTCGCGCGGCGAGCTCGAACCATGCTTCGCTGTAGGGCGTGATGGCCAATGTGGGAACGCTGTCCTCTACCCGGAGATCACGCCAGGTGCCCGCCTCGAGCACGAAAATCCGGCGCCCAACCGATCGCCATTCGGCCTTGCCGCCACCTTCATTGACCATGTCGGCCATCATTTCCTTCGCCACCTCCCACTCTCCCGCCTGGACAAGCTTGGAACGCCGCGCAGAGCTGTCTACCGCGGCACTGCCTGTCTGCTGGGTCGGGGCAGCCGCCCTTCGGAGCGCTCGCTCCTCGGCGACTGCGCGATCGAGTGCCAGGCCGGGCTCCTGTACGAGGTAGGCGGTGAACTCGGTCAGCACTCCGTAGCGCAGGCCGAGTTGGCGGATCTCCTCGACCAGCTCGGGGTCATGGCCGTTGAGGCGCAGCGCGGTGGACAGTTGCGCGGCCTTGCGCGTAGCCCACAGCCGCGCCACGAAGTCGTCGGCGAGCCTCCGCTCCTCGAACACGACGTCGAAACGGAACTCCGCCCGTTCGCCGTTGCGCAGGCCCTCGAGGATCAACTGCCCGGTACCGGCCCCCCGATAGCGCCCGAGCACGACGAGGTCGTCGCCGTGAAACAGGTCGGGGATCCGGCCGGGCGCCAGATCCTCCAGTACGGCTGGCGCCGCGACGATCCGCAGATTCGTGAGAACCGGTGCGCTGATCCGCCTGCTGAGGTTGCCGACGGCTTCCGCGACATCCTCGCCCGGTCGCACGTAGTCGACGGCCCCCTGGCCTGTCTGCACCAGGTGGTCGAGCAGAAAGGTGTTCACGTCGTCGCCGATGCCAAACGCAAACACCCTGTGATCGCCCCGTGCGGCCTCGGCAGTCTGGGCAATGCGCACTGGATCGGTCTCATCCACCGTGGGCAATCCATCGGTCATGAAGAG
>JAJCXT010000058.1 GCA_029263295.1 Acidobacteriota bacterium
TATGCCGGTGGGTTGACGGACGTCGAGGTCACGCTGACCGTCACCGACACCCAGACGGGTCAGGTCAAGCAGTACGGCAACGATTTGGGGACACCGTTCGCGCCCGTACGAGACACCAGCGCGTTCTTGACTTGCCCATAAGAACTAGCGGTCGCAAACGACGGGCACCCCGGTAAGGGTCGAGGCAGCGGCGACGATCTCGCCGTCGTCGGGCACATTCCAGACGCCGACCTTCCCCTGGTTGATTCCCTTCGGGTTGTAGAAAGACAACTGGCTCCGGTCAGCGTCCACCATGGTGTGGTGGTTGAGGAGCTGGCCCGGACCAAGATCCGTCGTCTTCTCGAGGGACCAGTCGTAACGGAACGAAGTGGCCGCATCTTCACGACCATTCGCGACCACCACCAGATCGTCACTCCCGACGATTCCGTCCTCCTGGAACCCGTTGGAACAGTTCGGGTTCCAGGCGACGAAGTTGGAGGTTGACTGGTCGGGGACCGGGTAGTTCTGCAGCGCCGCGCTGTCGTCGCTGATGTTGGCCTGCTGCGCCGCCGCGACGGGTGTACCGCCACAGGACCAGATCGCCCACGTGCCGAACTCCCCGAACGTGGCCACGTCGAGACCGCCGGAGAGTTCGCAAACATCCGCCTTCAGCGTGCGCACGCCGGCCGCGGCATTGGCCGCAGCGCCGTCGACCGCTCCCGGCAACCTGGCCAGAACGGCTTCCAGGTCGAAGATCGTGATCGAGTCGTCTCCGAGATTGACCACGGCGCCGAATTCGTCCTGGTCATCGATCTTTACCCTGGAGGGCACCTTACCGGTCTTGATCTTGGCAACGACCTTCAGCTTGGCCAGGTCGATGACCTTGAGGCGCTTTCTGCCCTGCGTGGCGAACCCATACGTGCCGTTGCTGGTCACCGCGACAAAACGCGTCTTCTTGCCTGTCTTCACCTTGCCCAGCGCCGTTCGCGTGGCCGTATCGATGACCCACACGAACTTGTCGTCGACGACGAGCGCCACACCCCCCCCGACGGCGATGTCGGCCGGAGCTTTGAATCGTGTGATCGTCTCGGCGAGCTTCGTCTTGGCCGGCTTCTTGCCCTTCCAGATCGCCTCCAGTACGTAGACACGTTTGTTGACCGCGTCGGAAACGTAGACATCCTCCGTGATCTTCTTGGCGGCGCCATAACCGAGGATCGGGGCAGCAAGGAAGACGACCAGGACAGGGACGACAACTGCCAGGCGAAAGGAATCGGATGGGCTGCTGACTCTCACTGCTGAACTCCCGGTTGCAATGGCTGGACGGCATCCCGACAGTAGTGGAATTATTATGATAATTGGACCCGATTGATCGATTTAATCGAGATAGTGTCGCGCCTCCCGAGGCGGGGCCCTTGCCAAGGTTCGGGCCGGCCCGAAGCCGGCCGCGAGCTTCGGCACCGCGCACTCGGACAGAGGTGGCCGACACGGCAGGCGTTCCCGCGTAAGATGGGCGGCTATGAAATGTGATCCGTTGCCGACAATCATCCAAGGGGGCATGGGCGTCGCCATCTCCAGCTGGGGGCTCGCTCGCACTGTGTCGCAGGCGGGCCAACTCGGCGTGGTGTCAGGCACTGCCCTCGACGTGGTCCTTGCTCGACAGCTAGAGGTTGGCGACCCCGGCGGGCACATGCGCCGGGCACTCGAGGCTTTCCCGATACCTGGCGTAGCCGAGCGACTCCTCAAGCGTTACTTCGTGCCGGGCGGCAAGGCCGACGACCAGCCTTTCCGCGGCAAGCCGATGCCGAACGAAAAACCGTCGCGCCATCTTGTCGAGTTGACGGTAGCTGGCAACTTCGTTGAAGTCTTCCTCGCCAACGAGGGTCACGACGGCATGGTGGGGATCAATTTTCTCGAGAAGATCCAGGTTCCGACGCTGCCATGCATATACGGCGCGATGCTCGCGGGCGTCGACTGCATCCTCATGGGAGCCGGCATCCCACGAGCTATTCCCGGCATCATCGATCGCCTCGCCGAGGGCGAACCTGTCGAACTGCGGCTAGATGTCAAGGGATTGGAACGCGGCGAAGAGGTCAAGACTCATTTCGACCCCCACGACTACTTCGACGGCGAACTGCCCGCCCTCGCCCGGCCTGACTTCATCGCGATCATTTCCTTTTCCACGCTGGCGACCATGCTCGCCCGCAAGGCGAGCGGCCGAGTCGACGGCTTCATCGTTGAAGGCGCCACTGCCGGCGGACACAACGCGCCGCCGCGCGGAAAACTGCAGCTGACCGACACCGGCGAGCCTCTCTACGGCGAGCGTGATATCCCCGACCTCGAAAAAATCGCAGCGCTGGGACTTCCTTTCTGGATGGCCGGATCCTACGCCGAACCTGAGCAGGTCACCGCGGCCCTCGCGGTTGGAGCGACGGGTGTCCAGATCGGCACGGCGTTCGCCTACTGCGAGGAGTCCGGACTTGCCCCCGACCTGAAGGCGCGCGTGTTGGCCATGAGCCGAACCGGTGAGGCCAAGATTTTCACCGATCCGGTCGCGTCGCCGACGGGCTTCCCGTTCAAGGTCGTCCAGATGCCGGACACCAACTCGGATGCCGCCGAGTACGAAAAGCGAACTCGGATCTGCGACCTTGGCTACTTGCGCCATGCGTACAAGACGGAGGCCGGCACCATCGGCTGGCGTTGCCCGTCCGAACCCGTGGACGACTACCTCCGCAAAGGCGGAGACATCGAGGACACTCGCGGTCGCAAGTGCGTCTGCAACGGTCTGATAGCGAACATCGACCGGGGGCAGGTGCAACGAGACGGCGAACTCGAACGCGCGCTCGTCACATCCGGCGATGACGTCGAGAACGTCGCGAGATTCCTCAAGCCCGGAGCCGATTCGTACGGCGCGCTCGATGTCATCGACTACCTGCTGCGGGACACCCGGTAGCGCCGCGGGTCTCACACCCAGGAAATGAACCCAGCGCGCCAAGGGCGTATGCTGGTACCTTCTGGCTGCCCTTCGATAGCGTGAATCCGGTTAATATCGTGGCGCCGCTCCACCGCCCTCAACCACGATGCCAGCATGCACCCGAACGTCCTGCGAAGACGCGCACTCCTGACCGTGCTCATCATACTGATGACCCTCGGCGTGGCACCCGCTTCGCGCGCTGAAGATCCCACGACTGTCGTTAGCGTGGAAACGCCGCTCGGCACCTTCGAGATCGAGCTCTTCCCTGACTCTGCGCCGATCACAGTCGCCAACTTCCTGCGCTACGTCGACGACGGCGACTTCGAGGACTCGTTCTTCCATCGCAGCGTCCCTGGTTTCGTCATCCAGGGCGGTGGATTCACCTTCACGAGCGACGTGCCGGTGGCCATCGCGCAGAACCCCTCGATCACCAACGAATTCGGCCGCTCGAACGTGCGCGGGACCATCGCCATGGCCAAACAGGCGGGCGACCCCAACAGCGCGACCAGCCAGTGGTTCATCAATCTGGCCGACAACTCGGCGGCGCTCGATCCGCAGAACGGCGGTTTCACTGTGTTCGGCCAGGTGCTCGGCGGCGGCATGGCGGTGGTTGACGCTCTGGCAGCGGTGCCGGTCTTCAGCGCTGGCGGTTCGTTCACGGAACTGCCGCTGCGCGACTACACCGTCGGCAACCCGATCACTGCAGAGAACCTGCTTTTCACTCGGTTCACAGGTGCGTCGCGCCCGGCCCCGCCGCTGCTGCTGCGGCGATCGACGAGTCGAAAGTGGTTCTCGTACCACCTGTCCTCTGATGATGGGGAGGTAACCGTCGACGAGAAGGGCGGCGTGAAGCTGACACGCTCGGCGGACTTCGAGACCGTCTCCCGAAGCGACTTCAATGGCGATGGACAACCCGACGTCCTGCTCCGCGCGACCACGACCACGAGCGCTTCGCGAACCACTAGCTGGACGCTGGCCACCCTCGTGGGCAAGAAGATCACCTCTGAAGGGGAAGTCGAGCTGGTGACGGACGATGACTGGGTCCTGATCGCCACGGAAGACTTCGACGCCGACGGCAAGGCCGATGCCTTATTCCGCAACGGCAGTGACGGCACCTGGATGCTCCAGTTACTCGACGGGCAGACGGTCAGAGCCTCGAGGGTGCTCACCGACCTCACGGACGACCTGGCAGACACCTTTGTCGGCACCGGCGACTTTGACGACGACGGCATCTACGATGTCCTCCTGCGTCGTAAGAACGGCACCTGGCTCGTGTACCTGATCAAGGGCGTGGGCACGCCGCAGACCGGCCGGCCCAAGTTACTCAGGAGCGCACGCGCAAGCGTTGCGGCGATCGCTGACTTCGATGGCAACGGCACCGATGATGTGCTGATGCGTGACGACAAGGGCCGCTGGACCTTCTTCGCGCTCAACGGAACGAAGGTCACGATGAAGGGCGCCGTCCCGATGTCGCGCGATCTGGATTCCGCCCTGGTTGCCTTCGCGGACTTCAACGGGGACCGCAAGGCCGACGTGCTGCTACGCAATGTCGACGGCACATGGCACATGTACACCCTCGACGGCCGTAAGGTCCTGGGCGAGGGCCCCGTCGAGATGACCGACGACGTCGCCTACAGCGTCATCACGACAGACGACTATGACGGCGACGGCAATGCCGATGTACTCCTGCGGCACGTCGAAGGCGACTGGCTCCTCTACGCGCTGGACGGCTCCGTGCCGACGGTGCTGAGCACCGCCGTTCCGAAGATGAACGAGAACAAGACCTGGGTCCCGCAGATCTTCTGAGCAGGCTCGCTGGAGCCGTTCCGCCGGGCGGGACGCACGCCCTCTAGGCTCGGCCGTTGTTGTCGACATTCGAGCCGTGTTGCCGTCTCTCCACCATGAAGTGGACCAGCGGCACCACGAGTAGTGTCAGTACCGTCGAGGCGATCGCGCCCATCATCAGGGCGATGGCCAGCCCCTGGAAGATCGGATCGAACAGGATGACGACAGCACCGACGACGACGGTTCCGGCGGTCAGCAGAATCGGCCGGAAGCGCACCGCGCCAGCCTCGAGGACCGCCGCTTCGAGCGTGTGACCGCCTGCCAGCGCCAGGTCGACGAAATCGATCAGGAGCACCGAGTTGCGCACCATGATCCCTGCCAGGGCGATGAACCCGATCATCGACGTGGCGGTGAAGTAAGCACCGAACATCTGGTGCCCGGGCAGCACGCCCACCAGCGCCAGCGGAATCGCGATCATCATCACGAGCGGCGTGCGGAAGGAGCCGAACCAGCCTGTGATGAGCACGTAGATGAGTACCAGCGCCGCACCGAAGGCGCCGCCCAGATCACGAAACACCTCATAGGTGATCGACCATTCGCCGTCCCAACGAACCGCGACCTGGTCGTCCGAACCTGGTTCGTCACGGAAGTATTGCTCAACGGAGGTTCCTCCCGGACCGGTCAGCGCGCTGATGGCTTCGCCCATGTCGAGGATGGCGTACACAGGACTCTCCTGGGCACCGGCTACCTCACCGACAACGTAGACCACGGGCCTGAGGTTCTTGCGATGCAAGCTCGAGTCGAGCTGCGACTCGGAGACACGCACCAGCTCCGACAGCGGCACCATCGCGCCGCCCGTCGAGACAAGCCGGATCTCCGACAGCGCCTCGATGGAGGAGCGCTCGGGACGAGGCAGCTGTAGGCGAATGGCGACCGATTCCAGTTCCCCTGGATCGTGCAGCACGCCCGCATCCTCGCCGGCCACGGCTAGCCGCAAGGTACGGGCGATCGCCGCAGCCGACACACCGTGCAGTGCCGCTTTCTCATGGTCGACCTCGAAGATCATCTTGCGCTGGGCCGCCTCGACCAACCAGTCGACGTCCACGACCCCGGGGGTGTCCTCGAAGACAATCCGTACCTGCTCGGCGGTCGTCAGGCGACTCGCGCGGTCGGGGCCATAGATCTCCGCCACCAA
>JAJCXT010000059.1 GCA_029263295.1 Acidobacteriota bacterium
TGGCGCCGTGGGTCTGCGTCAGATCGCTGAAGATGCGGTGCTTTCGGCAAACTACCTCAAGGAGCGCCTGAAGCAGGACTACGATCTGCCGCACGATCGCACGTGCATGCATGAGGTGGTGTTCTCCGACAAGAAGCAGAAAGCCCTCGGCGCCACGGCGATGGATATCTGCAAGCGACTCATGGACTTCGGGTTCCATCCGCCGACCGTGTACTTCCCGCTGGTGGTTCCGGGTGCGCTCATGATCGAGCCCACCGAGACGGTGTCGCGGCAGGAGCTCGACGAGTTCGCCGACGCCTTGATCGCCATCGCGCGAGAGTGCGAGCATGATACCGAGGTGGTCACCACAGCCCCGCACACCACATATCACCGTCGCCTCGACGAGACACAGGCTGCGCGACATCCTGTGTTGCGCTGGGTTCCTCCGTCCGAGGCGTAGGGGCACCGGGTGGACATGCAGACCATTGGCGTACTGGGGGGCATGGGTCCCGCGGCGACGGCGCACTTCATGGAGCGCCTGGTCGTGTTGTGCGCGGCAGAGCGTGACCAGGACTATCCGCCGACCTTGGCGTACAGTGCATCGCAGATTCCCGACCGCACCACACATCTCGTTGACGATGGCGCCGATCCAACGCACGGACTACAGGCAGCCGCGCGTGTCCTGCAGGCAGGCGGCGCCGGCGCGATAGCGATCCCCTGCAATACGGCGCACGCGTATCTCAAAGCAATCCGAACTGCCGTCGAGGTGCCGGTGTTCGACATGATCGATCTTGCCGCCGCTACCATCGCCGCTTCGTTCCCGGGGGCCACCGTGGGGGTCCTGGCGGCGACGGGGACCGTACGTCTCGGCTTGTATCAATCGGCGCTGCAGGCCAACGGGCTTGCCGTCGAACAACCCGATGAGGAACTCCAGGAGCACGTGATGGCGGCGATCCGCGAGGTCAAGGGTGGCGGTAGCGGCCGCGACCGGCGCCTCGACCACGCCATCGAGATCCTGCGAAGCCACGGAGCCGAGGTGCTCGTGCTCGGGTGTACGGAGTTGCCGCTCGCCGTTGATCCCGCGAGCACGGGAATCCCGGTTGTCGATGCTACCGATGTGCTGGCCCGCGCCTGTCTGGAGTGGGCGGGCGGAGCCGTGCGACCGTGACCGCGCGCACGCGCCGAGTGCCGGCGAGTGTGCCGGCCGATGCCGGCAGCGAGTACGAGGTCGTCATCGGCTCGAATCTACTCGCCGAGGCCGCCGAGCGGCTGCAGCCGTTCATGGGCACAGGGCCCGTCTTCGTGGTCTCGGACGCGATCGTACATGCGTTGTACGGCGAGGCGCTCGTCACGGGCCTGGGCGAAGCAGGCAACGAGTGCGTGAACTTGGTGATGGAGCCGGGCGAAGGGTCCAAGCGCCGCGCGGTGGTCGGTGACATGCAGGACATGGCCATCGCCGCTGGAGCGGACCGTGACAGTCGGGTGATCGCGCTTGGCGGTGGGGTCCCCGGCGACCTGGCCGGCTACCTGGCCGCGACGCTGCTGCGCGGCATTCCCTGGGTACAGGTCCCGACGAGTCTGCTCGCGATGGTGGACAGCTCTGTCGGGGGAAAGACCGGCGTTGACACCGCGGCCGGCAAGAACCTCATCGGAGCTTTCTGGCAACCTCAGGTGGTCCTGGCGGATGTCGGGACGCTTGACACCCTGCCCGACGCAGAACTCGCGGCGGGTCTTGCCGAGGTGATCAAGTACGGAGTAACCCTCGAGGAGCAACTCTTCAGCGACTTGGAGGACGGTCTGCTCGAGTCGTGCCTGGCGCGAGTGCCAGAGGCCCTGGCCCTCGTGGTAGAACGCTGCGTATCGATCAAGGCCGCGGTCGTGGCCGAGGATGCGCGCGAGGCGAACCGGCGGCAGGTGCTGAACTACGGTCACACCGTGGCGCACGGGGTCGAGGTGGCAGCGAGTTACACGCTGCGCCACGGAGAGGCAGTCGCCATTGGCATGGTGGCCGCGGCGCGTCTCTCGGAAGAACGGCTGGGCGCCGCCCCCGATCTGGCGGAGCGAATCGCTAGCCTGTGCGCACGCGCGGGACTGCCGGTGGACTTACCCCCGGGCCTCAGCGTCGACGCGGTGGTCGACGGCACCCTTCACGACAAGAAGAGTCGCGATGGACAGCTTCGCTGTGTTCTTGTCCAGGAGTTCGGGGCCGTGTCGCCGCACGAGGGCAACTGGTCGCACCCGGTGACTGTGCAGGAACTGGCGCGCGTGCTTGGCCATCAGACTTCCACCACGGGCCGCTAGCTCTCGGGCCTGAGCTTCTCGACCTGCGACTGGAACCACGGCAAGGTACGTTCCAGTCCCTCGGCCAGGTCAACCTGTGGCTGCCAGTCGAACGTCGCCTGCGCCCGCTGCGTGTCCGGGCGGCGGACCTTGGGGTCATCGACCGGGAGGTCCTCGAAGATGAGTTCGCTCTTGCTACCGGTGATCTCGATTACGCGCTCGGCAATCTCCCGGATCGTGATCTCGTTGGGGTTGCCCACGTTCACCGGTTGGTGCTCGTCGGATCGCAAGAGGCCGACCAGGCCACGCACGGTGTCATCGACATAGCAGAACGAGCGGGTCTGCTGTCCGTCGCCGTAGATCGTGAGCGGTTTCCCCGTGAGTGCCTGGAGCATGAAGTTCGGTACGGCGCGGCCGTCGTCGATGCGCATACGCGGACCGTAGGTGTTGAAGATCCGGGCGATGCGGGTGTCGACGCCGTGCGTGCGGTGATACGCCATCGTCATCGCCTCGGCGAAACGCTTGGCCTCGTCATAAACGCCGCGCGGACCGATGGGGTTCACGTGGCCCCAGTACGTCTCCGGCTGTGGATTCACCTGCGGGTCTCCGTAGACCTCGGAGGTGGAGGCGAGGATGAGCCGTGCCCCCTTGGCGTGCGCCAGGCCGAGGGCCTTGTGGGTTCCCAACGCGCCAACCTTGAGCGTCTCGATGGGGTACTTGAGGTAGTCGATGGGCGAGGCGGGGGAGGCGAAGTGGAGAATGTTGTCCACGGGTTCATCGATCACGATGTAGTTGGTGACATCGTGCTCGATGAAGAGGTAATCGCGGTTGGCGAAGCGCGCGATGTTGGACAGTGACCCGGTCAGCAGGTTGTCGAGGACCACCACGCGATGCCCCTCGTCGAGGAAGAACTCCGCCAGGTGGGAGCCGATGAAACCCGCGCCGCCCGTAATGAGGATCGTCTGCTTGGAGTCGTTCATGCGGCGTGCCCGGTTTCTGCTGAATGGAAAGCCGGGGCGGGAACGCGCCCGGTGGATTCGTCGCGTCGCTAGTAGGCGTGCTCGTGGACCATGCCATTGGTCACGGTCATCCAGAGGATCCGAACGTCGAGAGCGAGCGACCAGTTTTCGATGTAGTACAGGTCGTATTCTATGCGCTTGTCCAGCGACGTATTGCCGCGCCAGCCGTTCACCTGGGCCCATCCTGTGAGCCCTGCCCGCATACGGTGTCGGTGCATGTAGTGGGGAATATGTTCGCGGAACTCGTCGACGAAGTGAGGGCGCTCCGGGCGCGGCCCGACGAGGCTCATGTCGCCGCGAATGATGTTCCAGAACTGCGGCAGTTCATCGAGGCTCAACTTGCGGAGCACAGCCCCGATGGGGGTGCAGCGGGCGTCGTCGTCGCTTGCCCATACGGGTCCCGTCGCGCGCTCGGCATCCGTCACCATCGAGCGGAACTTGAGTAACTCGAAACTACGCCCGTCCAGGCCCATGCGTTGCTGCCGGTAAAACACGGGGCCGCGCGAAGTTAGCTTCACCGCCAGTGCGACCAGGGGGAACAGCGGGGCGAATAACAGCAGTGCGCCGCCAGCCGCAACGATGTCGAAGGCGCGCTTGATGACGGCAGGGAACCCCTCCATGGGGATGCGCGAGAGATTGACAATCGGCACGCCATCGAGGTCCTCGACTCCCGCGCCCAGGGTGATGTACTGGAGAAGGTCGGGCACGACCTTGATGTCCACGACCTCGTTCGCCACATCATGCAGCAGCTGAAGGATCTGTTCGTGGGCAGTCAGCGGCAGGGCGATGTAGAGCTGGTCGACCTGCTGGTCGCGCACCAGCGGACGAACCTCGGTGAGGTTGCCGACGATCTCGACATCGCGATACGCCGCGCCCGAGCCACTCTCGGTGATCATGCCGGCGAGTTCGAAGCCGAACTCCTCGTGCAGGCGAATCTTGTCGATCACGAGGTGTGCGAGCGGTCCGTCGCCGGCGATAAGGATCTTCTTCAGGTTCCGTCCCGATCGTCGGATCCGGTCGAGGACCTTCTGGATAGCAACGCGGCCGGTCACGGTGAAGAGCGTGGTGCCGATGTAGAAGAACAGGAGGAACCAGCGAGAAATGTTCCACTGCGTGACGCGGACGAACTCTGAGGAGGTGGCTCCGGGGATTGGTGCCAGTTCCACGAACTGCTCGGGGCGAAAGAGCAGGGAGACGACCGCCGCGGTAATGATGATGCCGAAGGACAGCGCGGAGCCCACATGGATACAGGTGTCGATGCGGGCGTAGGTGCGTCGCACCCGGTACAGGCCGGCCGACGCGAGCCCGAGCGGTAGTACGAATAGAGCCGGCATGAGGAAGTAGGCAGCGTACGTCGCGAGAGTCGGAATGTCCTGCGGACGTGTTTCGACCGGGGGTATCGGCACCTGAAGGGTGAACCTCAACCAGTAGGCCAGTAGAAAGGCGACCAGAATCGCGATGATGTCCGAGACGAACAGCGCGATCGCTTGCTGCGTACGGTGTTGACTGATCAAGTTCGCTCGTCCTCGGTTGACAACCGCCCACTCGTTACCGCACCCGAGGTCTGGCTTTCGACGAAGTCGGCAATCTGCCGGTCGAATTCGGCCACCGAATAGCGTTCGGAGTGCGCGCGGATTGTAGCCGTATTGAAAGTTAGGCCTTCGGCAGTGTCAACAGCCTCGACGATGCCCTCGGCTCCGATATCCTGGACGTACACGCCAGTTTGGCCCTCCACCACCGCCTCGGGGGCGCCACCAGCGGCGAGAACCAGTGCCGGTCTGCCGCAAGCCATCGCTTCTACCGGCGCGATGCCGGCGTCCTCTACTCCTGGCAACAGGAATCCGCGGCAGTTCTGGTAGAGGCTCAGGAGTTCGTCGTCTTCCACACGCCCGAGTAACTCCACAGTTGGGCCGGCAAGTTTCTCGAGGCGCTGTCTTTCCGGACCCCAACCGGCGATCTTGAGGGGCCGCCCCATGCGATTGAACGCTTCGATGGCGACCTCCACTCGCTTGTAGGGACTCAGTGCGCTCACCATCAGGTAATAGTCGCCGGGTGGAGTGTCGACCGGCACGAACCGATCGGTGTCCACGGGCGGTGAGATCACCGTGGAGGACCGAGCATAGTAGCGGTGGATGCGACCCGCGACGTAGCCTGAGTTGGCGACAAAAGCATCGACGCGCGGTGTCGTGCGCCGGTCCCAACGCCGCAGAGCGGCCATGGTCGGGCGGATCAACAGGTGCTTGGCCCAGCCCACCCGCTGCGGCGAGAAGTACTCGTCGAAACGATCCCAGGCGTAACGCATCGGGGTGTGGCAGTAGCACAGATGGCGAGCGTCCGGGCGGGTGCGGACTGCCTTGACGGCACAGTGGCTGCTCGACAGCACCAGGTCATACTCCCTCAGATCGAGCCCGCGCACCGCGAGGGGAAATAGCGGCAGATACCAGCGGTAAGCGTGGCGTGCCGGGAACTCCTGGATGAATGATGT
>JAJCXT010000060.1 GCA_029263295.1 Acidobacteriota bacterium
GCCTTCCGAACCACCCGTGTTCATCCGGTCCACCTGCATGCCAGCCGTGTGCTCCATCATGACCCACGGATCGCGGGCTGAAGGAATCGACTGCATGTACTCCTCGGTCATGTTGGTACCGAGGCTGGTGTCCTTGACGTCAACGATCGGGCTGGAGCCCGTAACCGTAACGGTCTCTTCAACCGTCGACAGTTCCATCGCCACGTTGATCTGCGTGTTACCGCCAACGCGGACAGGCAGGCCTTCCTGGATGATGGTCTTGAAACCGTCGAGACCAAAGGTTACCGAGTAATCACTCGAGGGAGGCAGCACGGGGAAACGATAGACACCGTTTGCCTGGGTGTAGATGGTCGACGATGGGACCTGTTGGCCCGCGATCGTGACCGCTACGCCCGGCAGCGGGGCGCCATCCGGGTCCGTAACGGTACCCGTAATCGAGCCAGTTTCCTGGGCCCAAACCGGGGCCGCAACAAACATGACCATAATCAGGCTCGCGACTAGCGAGCTCTTGAGGATTCGCATTTGCCCTCCTATAGGCATTTGCACTGAACGCAACGCGCCCGACAGGGCGCGGGGACATGCGCTTTACTTACGCAAGGGGCGTGCCATGCCGGAGTCTTAGGCGAACCTCGAAGAGGACAGATCCAATCACGCTGAGTCGATCGACTTTGTTTTCAGTTACTTAGCGGCTGCCATTCACATGAAATCAGCGCCAATTATCCTATTTGGAGTGAGCGGTTGGACTGTCAACCCAATTAATTAGGGATGCCCGCCTGCAAGTCGAGGATCTCGACCTGGGTGATCCGTATCCTTGGACCGTCGATCCAAGGGGAAAGGTCCACAACCTGATCGCGGCAAGAAATGGCAGGCCGACAGACCCGATACTTGCTAGCAGGCTAGGATTCCCGCCATGCCAATCTACGAGTACGAATGCACCAAGTGCGGGCACCGCTTCGAGAAGATCCAGAAGATCTCCGCTCGACGCGTCGGTACCTGCCCGGAGTGCAAGGGTCGAGTCGAACGTATGGTCCACGCGCCTGCGATTCAGTTCAAAGGCAGTGGCTGGTATGTGACCGACTACGCCGGCAAGGGGCGCCCGCCCAAGGAAGAAAAGAAGGGCGAGTCGTCCGCCTCCAGTTCCGGCAAGAGCGACTCCAAGAAGAGCGCCAGCTCCAGCAAGAGCGACTCGAAGAAGAGCACCAGCTCCAGCAAGAGCGACTCGAAGAAGTAATCCCAATCCAGCGACTGAGTGGCGGGAGGCGCGTGGGGACAGCCCTCGCCTACTGGGAGGCAGCCAGGAACTCTGCCAACGGCGCTGCCAGATCGGGATCCCGAAGCGCCACGGCGATCGTGGCCTGCACGAATCCGAGCCGGCTACCGCAGTCGTAGCGATCCCCCTCGAACGCCACCGCGTGACACGGCATCGTTGCCAGCGCGGCCTGGATGGCATCGGTGATCTGGATCTCTCCGCCCGCCCCCGCGCCAGTGCGTTCGATCGATTCGAAGATGGCGGGCGCGAAGACGTAGCGCCCGACGATCGCGAGCGTGGACGGAGCCTGATCGACCGGCGGCTTCTCGACCAACCGGCTAACGCGATAGACGCCATCGGCAAGATGTTCTCCGTCGATCACGCCGTAACGGTCGACCTGCTCGGCGGGTACGTGCTCCACCGCCACGACGATGCCTCCGTGCTGCTCCTGCACGCGTCGGAGCTGCTCGAGTACAGGCACCTCAGCCAAAATCAGGTCATCTGGAAACGCCACCCCGAAGACATCGCCGCCGACAGCTTCTCTGGCCTGGAGGATCGCGTGCCCAACCCCGAGCGGCTTCCCCTGCATCACCGCGTGCACGTTTGCGATGCGGCCGACGCCCCTGACCAGCTCGAGCAGTGAGTCCTTGCCGCTCGCAGCCAGCGTTGCCTCCAAACCTGAATCCGCCCGGAAGTGTTCGAGAATCGCGCCCTTGCTCGGGGCGGAGACCAGGATCACTTCATCACTGCCGGCCGCCACCGCTTCCTCGACCGCGTACTGGATCAGCGGACGATCGACGACCGTCAGCATTTCCTTGGGCTGGGCTTTCGTCGCCGGCAAAAACCGGGTGCCCAGGCCGGCGACGGGCATGACTGTTTTGCGCATGGGCCGCAGTGTCCCACGCGTTGCCCGTCGCTGACAGTCGGCAGCCGGCGGCAGGTCGTGGCAGAGGTTCGCCGGCACGGTTATCCTCAGCGCATGCTCGACTTCAACATCATTCGCCAAGACCCCGACGCCGTCCAAGCTGCACTTGCCGCCCGCGGCTCTGACATCGACCTGGGGGCGCTGCTGCAACGCGATGCCGCCAGACGCCAGCTCATCCAGAACCTCGAAGCGCTGCAGGCCGAGCGCAACGAGACCAGCAAACGAATCGGCGAGCTGAAGAAGGCTGGCGAGGACGCCACCGAGGTGATGGAGCGGGTGCGCGCTGTGGGCGACGAAGTCAAACGCCTCGACGCCGAGCGCAAGGTGATCGATGAAGAGATCCGCAGCCTCGTGCTCACCCTTCCCAATCTCGCTCACGAGAGCGTGCCGGTGGGCAAGGACGAGAGCACCAACCGAGAGGAGCGCCGCTGGGGCACACCGCGGGAACTCGACTTCGAGCCGCGCGATCACGTGGACATCGGAGAGGGACTCGGCATCCTCGATATGGCGCGAGCCGCGAAGATCTCCGGTGCACGTTTCAGCGCTCAGTTCGGCATGGGAGCTCGACTCGAACGGGCTCTGGCCGCGTACATGATCGACCTGCACGAAGCGGCTGGCTACACCGAGGTGCTCACGCCCTATCTGGTGACACCCGAGTCCATGCTGGCAACCGGCCAGCTTCCGAAGTTCGCGGACGACGCGTTCTTCGTTGAGAAGGACGACCTCTACCTGATTCCCACCTCCGAGGTGCCGCTGGTAAACCTGCACCGCGACGAAACTCTCGAGGGGGCGGCCCTGCCGATCAAGTACTGCGGCTGCACGCCCTGCTTTCGCCGCGAAGCTGGCTCCTACGGCCGCGACACGCGCGGCCTCATTCGGGTGCACCAGTTCAACAAGGTCGAGATGGTGTCCATCACCGACGCGGACTCCTCCTTCGACATGCTCGAGGCGATCACCACGCAAGCCGAGTCGGTGCTGCAGGGCCTCGAACTCCCCTACCGCGTTGTCACGCTCTGCACTGGGGACATGGGCTTCAGCGCCGCCAAGACCTACGACATCGAGGTCTGGCTGCCGTCGCAGAGGACATTCCGCGAGATCTCTTCGTGCAGCAACTGCACCGACTTCCAGGCGCGGCGGGCGACCATCCGCTACCGCCCAACAGACGGCGGCAAGAGCCGGTTCGCGCACACCTTGAACGGCTCAGGCCTGGCCGTCGGCCGAACCCTGGTGGCGTTGCTGGAGAACCACCAACAAGCAGACGGTACCGTGGTGGTTCCTGAATCGCTCCGTCCGTATCTGCGAGGAGACTCCACGATCCGGCCCGAGGCCCGGTAGTATCGGCGGACGAGCGACCGCGTGAGCACCGGCTCGCGCCTCGGCGATACATGAACGGGAGGACTGACCTTGCGGTACGACGGCGTGGCGATCCGGATAGCTATGGTTTCGGTGTGCCTCGTCACCATGGCTGCCTCGGCGGCACCCGCGACGATGAAACTCAAGGACGTGAAGCTCCGTGGCACCGCGGGGACCGAACAGATCATCGACTGGGTCGTCACCAGCAGCAAGGCGGGCATCGTGATCGCGTGCGACGACGACTCCGACAAGCAGTGCGGTCCCGGGCTGGCGCTCCTCAAGCCCAACGGCAAGAGCAAGCCGTTCAAGTCGCTCGGCCACGACGAAGCCTCGGCCGCCATTGCCTGGCCGGGCGGGGGAACCTCAGCGCGGCGCCCCAAACCAAGGGGCGTTGTCGTCGTAGCCGCCGAGGTCGAGGAACAGCTGTTTCTGTATTCGGGACTGGTTCTCAACAAGGGCCGCGTCAAAGGCGGCCTGAGAGAACAAGCTCTCGTGGAAACCGGCACCAAGCCCTCCACCACCTTGATCGACGCGCAAGTGAAGGCCGCCATGTATGGCAACCACGTCGGCGCGGTTGTCGCGTTCACGCGACGCGATGGGCTCGACGCACCCACCGAAGCCATCCTGTTCTTCCTACTCAACAGTAAGGGCAAGCTCCGTAAGGGGCCCGTGGAGCTGACGTACCCGGGCGAGACCACCAACATAGCAAACGAGTTGCTCGATATTGTCGGCGACGAGAACGGGTGGCACATCCTGGCCGGCAATGCGCCGAATGTGCACAAGAACTCGAGGCGGGGCCAAGGTCGGCTCCTCGCCTGGACCGTTCCGGTGGGCGCCGCGCGGGCGGAGTTCGCCGCGCGCACCATCGCGGAGACGAAGATGCCGGGCAAAGCCGTCGCGGTTCGCTACCGCGCAACATTCGTCCGCGACCTCGAGCCGCTCACGGTGTTCTACGACGAGTCCATCACGTGGGAGACCGCCGAGGCCCGTCGACGCGATGTCGGCTTGAACGAAACGACCCGCTACCTGACCCCGTTCAACGGATCTGGCCGCGGAGCGCGCACCGAGGTCGCCGTGCAGACCTGGGATCGAGTCTCGCAATTCTGGGACAGAGGTCCGATCTCGATCGCGGACCTGGATGATCGCACCAGTGCTGCCATCGCCCGTGGCGTAGACCATGTGTTCGCCATCAGTCGCGACCTGGACCGTCACACGACGAACCAGCAGAGCTTCCTGGAGCAGGCTCAGGAGTTCAGTGTCTACAAGTTGAACCCGGGCACGGGCAAGACCGAGCTACTACTGCAGACCGAACGCAGGGAGCAACTCCCCGGACACTTCTGGCCGGTGCTCATTCGTCAGTTCGGCCAGAAGACGGCGGTGATCTTCAACTTCGATGACACGTTCGCTCACTTGGACCGGCCGGTGCTGACCTCCTTCTGACGGGACCGCTGCACCGACTTCCACGCGCGATGGGCGAGCATCCGCTACCGCCCAGCAGCCGGCGGCAAGAGCCGGTTCCTGAATCGCTCCGTCCGTATCTGCGAGGAGACTCCACGCTCCGGCCCGAGGCCCAGTAGTATCGGCGGACGAGCGACCGCGTGAGCACCGGCTCGCGCCTCGGCAATACGTGACGGAGGACTGACCTTGCGGTACGACGGCATTGGATTGCGGATGGCGGTTGTGTTCGGGTGCCTCGTCACGCTCGCGGCCTCGGCGGCACCCGCCACGATAAAGCTCAAGGACGTGAAGCTCCGCGGGACCCAGGGCACAGAAGGCATCCTCGACTGGGTCGTCACCAGCACCAAGGCGGGGATCGTGGTCGCCTGCGACGATGAAGGGGACAAGGAGTGCGCTCCGGGGCTGGCACTCCTCAAACCCAACGGCAAGAGCAAGCCGTTCAAGTCGCTCGGCCACGACAACGCGTCAGCCGCCCTCGCGTGGCCGGGTGGGGGAACCTCGTCGCGACGACCCAAGCCCAAGGGCGTTGTCGTCGTGGCCTCCCGGGTCGAGGAGCAGGTATTTCTGTACTCAGGAGTGGTCCTGAACAAGGGCCGCGTCAAGGGCGGACTGAAGGAACAGGCCGTCGTGGAGGCCGGCGACACGGTCGGCGTGAGCATACGGCTGAAGGCAGCGATGTACGGCGACAGAGTCGGCGTAGTCGTCGCGTTCAGCCAGCGCGAAGGGGTCGCCGTGCCCAACGACGCCGTCCTGTTCTTCCTGCTCAACAGCAAGGGCACACTCCGTGAGGGGCCCGTCGCGCTAACCTACCCGGGCGACGCTAGCACCCGGGAAAACCACTATCTCGACGTCGTCGGCGACGAGGACGGTTGGCACATACTGGCCGGCAACGCTCTGCGGTCGTTTGATTCTGCGGGGCAGAATCAAGGTCGACTCCTCGCCTGGACCGTTCCGGTCGGCACTGCTCGGGCGGAGTTCGCCGCGCGCACCATCGCGGAGCTGAAGGTCCCGAAGAAGGCGCGCGGCGTTCGCTACCGCGCGACATTCGTGCGCGACCTCGAACCGCTAACTGTGTTCTACAGCGAGAACGTGCTCTGGGAGACCGATGAAGCCCGGCGCCGCAAGGTCGGCACGAGAGACCCGACACGATATCTGACCCCGTTCAGCGCGGACAGCCGGGCGAAGCCTACCGAGGTCAAGGTGGAAACCTGGGCTCGCGTTGCGCAGTACTGGAACAAGGGTCCGCTCTCGATCGCGGCCCTTAATGATAACTCCAGCGCGGTCATCGCCCGCGGCAACGACCATGTGTTCGCCATCGCTCGCACCCTCCACCGCAACGTGCAGGGCCAGGCGAGCTGGTTGGAGCCGGCTCAGGAATACAGTATCTACAGGCTGAATCTGGACACGGGCGAGACCGAGTTGCTTTCGCGATTAGAGCGCGGGGTGGAACGAACGGGAGCCCTCTGGCCGATTCTCATCCGCCAGTTCGGCAAGAAGACCGCGGTGATCTTCAACTTCAGCGACACTTTTTCTCACTTCGACCAACCGATGGTCACGTCCTTCTGACGCGCCTCATCGCCGTGCGGCGGGCGGTCCGCTTCCCTTGTTCCGATGCCACGGGCACGGCGTGAGCGCCGGGAGGCGCGACCTTTGGTACGCTATGCGCTGCGCTGTGGAGGCATGGCAGAGTCAGGTTGAATGCGGCGGTCTTGAAAACCGTTGATCGCTTGAAAGAGCGATCCGAAGGTTCGAATCCTTCTGCCTCCGCTACCCTTGTGGAGGGGTGCTAGAGTGGTTGAATAGGGCGGCCTGCTAAGCCGTTGCGCGGGTTTTCTCGTGCCGTGGGTTCGAATCCCACCCCCTCCGCCTTTTGTTCCTGCACCCTACGGTGGATCTGCCGCTTGGGTTCGCCCGCCGCTCTTAGTGACCTGGTGGGATTCGAACCCGCGCCCGGCGTTGCCGGGCGGGTTCGCAGTTTCCCTGCAAAGTGCGCTTACGCGCACTTTGGCCACCCCCTCCGTCTTTCGGTCGCGGCTCCGTACGGTGGATCTGCACCTAGGTTCGCAGTGTTGTTCAAAGCGGCGCTTCGCTTGCTTTGGTTTCCGGGGCCTGCGCTTTACCATTGGCGATGAGTTGCAGCCGTGGCGGGCGCGCGTCACGGTATTGGGGTGAGAATCGAGCACAGGGGAACTAGAACGTCGTGAAGTCTGGCACGGAGAGTTCGGCGCTTGGGGGTGCGGGTGTGGCGATCGCTGATCCTGTGGACTCCGCCGCACGTAGCGCTGGGGCCGCTGAGGATACGTGTCCGTCGTGTGACACTCCGGGGGCCTGGAAGCTCAGCAGCCGGCATCGGTTCAATCCGTTCGGCGGCGTGACGCTTGTGGTCCTGGGTTTCTGGGCTGCGGTCGCCAACATTTTTGTCGGCGTTGGATGGGTCGCTCCCGCCGCGCTGGCCGTAATCGGCGTCGCCGTGATGATCTGGAAACGGACCGCCATGATCTGCCAGGTTTGCGGAATGGTCGACGCGCGACGATGACCCGGCGCGCAATCCCAAGTCTCGTGGTCGCGTCGGCCCTCACTGTGAGTTGCGCCGTGGCCGACGATCCGCCGCCGGCTCCTGTCGATCTGCCGCCCGTGTTCCTCATCGTGGTCGACTGCCTGCGCGCTGATCACCTGGGTGCCTATGGATACGAGCACGACACCTCGCCGTGGATCGATCAACTGGCCGCGGAGTCGATTCTGTTCGAACACGTGGTGGCACAGTCGAACTGGACCAAACCGTCGATGGCCTCGCTTCTCACCGGGACCCAGGTATCGCAGCACGGCCTCCGCGAGGGACGCCTGGCCGGCCGCGTCGCGGACTCCGCGGAGGAACTCGACGGGCACACTCTTAGCAAATCGCTCACCACCTGGGCCGAGGCGCTGAGCGACCTCGACTATGCCACCGGTGGGTTCGTCAACCAGGGGCACCTGACCGACTACATGGGGTTCGCCCAGGGCTTCGAAACGTACGAGTACGGGTTGTCGGACCCTGAGGTCGAATCACGATTCGCGCAGTGGCTCAGCACGGTCGAGCAGGCGGTACCTTTCGGCTACGTGCACCTGTTGGACCTGCATTTCCCATACGACCCGCCCGAGCATGTAGACCGTTTCTTCGACGGCGACGAACGCCCCATGCGCGCGTTGATGCGCAACGACACTCAGGCCCGCTAGCGGCCGCCTTCGCGGTTCGCTACCATAACGAAGTTCGCCTCCGGTACGGGTCGTTCATTTACAGGGAGTCTCTCCCCGGCCGGAGCCTCGCGACAGTTTCTTCGGCGCGCGCCCCACTGAGGCGCCATGCGCCCACGCCCCCCTTTCCGACGAGAGGTCACCTATGTCAGACGAAGTACGCGTACGCTTTGCGCCCAGCCCCACCGGCGAACTGCATGTAGGCGGTGCACGCACCGCGCTCTACAACTGGCTCTATGCCAAGCACAAGGGCGGGAAGTTCATTCTTCGCGTCGAGGACACCGACGAGAAGCGCTCCACCGAAGAGAACCTCGAGACGATTCTGCGCTCGATGAAGTGGCTTGGCCTGGACTGGGATGAAGGTCCGGTACTGCAGAGCGATCGCCTGGATCTCTACAACGACTACGTGTCGCTGTTGATGAGCTCGGGCAAAGCCTACTACTGCTTTGCGGCACAAGAGGACATCGAGGAGCAGCGCAAGGAAGCCCTCGAGGCCGACGAGAACTGGGTCTATCGTGGCGCCGACCGCGAACTGTCCGCCGATGAGGTCCGCGCGAAGCTCGATGCTGAAGAGCCGCACACGGTGCGCTTCAAGGTTCCCGCCGAGGGAACGATCACGGTGAACGACCTGGTCCAGGGCGAGGTCACGTTCGAGTGTGAGCACATTGAGGACTTCGTCCTGCAGCGCTCGGACGAAAAGCCGACCTACCACCTGTCCAACGTCGTCGACGATATCGAGATGGGTATCACCATCGTGATGCGCGGCGCGGACCACCTGTCCAACACGCCCAAGCAGTTGCTCGTCTACGAGGCGCTCAACGCCAAGCTGCCTGAGTTCGCCCACCTGCCGCTGATCCTCGGAGAGGATGGCAAGCGCCTCTCGAAGCGCCACGGTGCGACTTCGGTGGAGCACTTCCGCGACAAGGGCTACCTGCCGGGCGCGGTAATCAACTACCTGGCGCTACTCGGCTGGAACCCGGGCGACGAGCGCGAGGTGTTCACCGCCAACGAGCTCTCCTCCGAGTTCACCCTCGAGCGGGTCAACCAGTCGAACCCGAAGTTCGATCTCGAGAAGCTCTCGTGGCTCAACGGCGAGTACATCAAGGAAGTGCCGGCCGGCGAACTGCGTCCTGCCGTTCGCGAAGCGCTGCAGGTCCGTGGATGCTGGGACGAAGAGCTCGACATGGAGCGACGAGACTTCTTCTTCGCGCTCATCGAGCTGTGGCAATCGCGTGCACGAACGATCAACGAACTGGCGGACAACATCGCGCCGTTCCAGACGGAGGCTTTTGCGTACGAGCCCGCGGGCCTGAAGGAACATGTCCACGGCAAGGACCTGCTCGGCCTGGTGGAGGCTTTCCGTGAAGCACTTCTGCAGGTTGATCCCTGGGGTCAGGAAGAGCTCGAGGCCACGTTGCGCGAGGTCGCCGGCGGGTTGGACCGTGAGGCTGGAGATCTTATCCACGCCACCCGCATCGCCCTCGTGGGCAAGAAGTCCTCGCCTGGCATCTTCGAGGTGCTCGATCTCATGGGCCGGGACAAGTCGCGTAGCCGCCTCGATCGCATGATCCGGTATCTGCGCAAGCTGGACACCGCCAAGGCCAAGCGCCTCGAACAGATCGCCAACGCGACCGGACGGTAGTTACAGCGCCGCAGGACGGCGCCAGGAAGAACACAGAAGGGCCGGGGGGGTTACCCCGGCCCTTCTCTCGTTCCTGCCCCGAGCTGCTAGTCAGACCGTAGCCTGACTAGAGCCAGCCGATTTCACCATACCAGCGCGCCGTATCGCCCAGACCCGCCTGGATCTCGACCGACGCGCGCCAATCTATCGCCGCGGCGATCTTGTCTACCGAGCAGACGTACCCGGGCGCGGACAACTCTCGGAATCGATCCCGATTCAACAATGCCGGGCGCCCGGTGACGACGCCCTGAAGCTCGCCGAGTTCAGCTATCAGACGAAGCATCACGGTCGGCAGTGGCACCTGACGAGCGCGCCGTTCCATGGCGGCCGCAACATGTGTCAGCAACTGCCCCTGGGTAACCGGCGCCGGATGTCCGACGAAGAACGCCTCGCCCTGCACCGCCGGGTTGTTCTCGAGGCCAGCGGCGGCGACCGCCCGCAGCGAACCAACTACATCGTCCACGTGGATCATCGTGTACGCCTTGTCGGCGCTGCCCAGACGCGGCATGAGACCGCGACGCGCCGCCTGGAAAAGAGCCAGGAAGTCCTTGTCGCGCGGGCCGTAGACGCCGGGTGGTCGCACGACCGCGTAGCGCAGGCCCTCGATGTCGAGCAGCACCCGCTCACCCTCTAACTTGCTCCGGCCGTAGTCACTCACCGGTGCGGGTGCGTGCTCCTCGGTGCGAACCTGCGCCAACGTCCCTGGCCCCGCCGCCGCCTGGCTCGACACCAGAACGAAGAACGATCCGGCGTCACGACTCGCCATCGCGGCCTGCCGCGCCCCTTCCGCGTTGACCTTCAGAAACTCGTCGAGCGTACGCGCGCGGGTAAGCCCCGCAAGGTGGTAGACGGCCTGCGCGCCGTCGAACGCAGGCGCCATGGCCGCGACTTCCAGGGGCGCGTCCCAGCGTTCGATTCCCTCGGGCAGTGCGTTCGAACTGGACGGCCTGACGATGGCGCGCACGGTCCAACCGGCATCGCGCAGCGCCTCGCACAGTGCCCAACCGATAAAGCCCGTGCCGCCGGTAACGACGGCAACGCCTGGAGCGCTCACGGCAAGGGCTTCTCGTACATCCGGTAGGTCTTGTAGTGCTCGCCGCCTACCAGCCTGATCGCCTTGCTCACACCGTCATTGTCTTCGAGGGTCCAGGAGCACTCGCCGGTCCGCCAACCGAGCGTCTCCGCGTTCTGGATCGCGTCGGCGATGAGCCTCAACTCGAGCCCCTTGTTGCGATGCTCGGGCAGCACACCCAGCAAGACCATGCGGCCGCGATTGATGTACCGCCGCCGCCCCAGCAGCTTGAACAAACCGAAGGGCAGCAGCCGTCCGCCGATGAGCTTGTATACCTGGTGCAGGTCGCTGAGAGAAACCGACATCGCGACGGGCACTCCGTCGAGCTCCATCATCAACGCCATGTTCCAGTCGATGATGAACTTCATGTCCTTGGCGGAGTGCCAGAACTCTTCCTCGGTGGGCGGCACGAAACCCCAGTTTTCACTCCAGCACTTGATGAAGATATCCCGGACGATGAGCATGTCCTCTTTGAAGTTAGCCTTGCTGAGCTGGCGTACCACCGGGGCCGGGTCGAGGCGCTTGTCCATGCGATCGAGAATGCGCTGCGACCGCTTGTTGACACCCTGAGTCAGATCGATTCTCCAGGCCCACAGGTCCTTGGCCTTGCCATAACCGGCGTCCTCGATCCACTCGATGTAGGCCTTCGGGTTGTACGGCATCATCATCGCCGGGTCGTCGTCGAAGCCGTCTACGAGCAATCCGCAGGTGTCGTTCAGCGACGGATTCGCCGGACCGCGGAGCGCGTCGCGACCTCGGTTACGAGCCCATGCCTCAACGGTTTCGAGTAGCTCCGCCGCCACGTCCTTGTCCGCGGCCTCGAAGAAACCGAAGAAGGCAAGGTTGTCACCGTGAACCTCGTTGTGGCGCGGATCGTCGATGGCCATCACGCGGCCCACCGCCTCGCCATCGCGCCAGGCGATGAACTTCTCGTGCGCCACGCGCGCAAGAAACGGATTCTTCTTCGCGCTGAGCCGCTCCTTCTCCGCCATCATCAGCGGCGGAACCCAGTGGGCGTCGTCGCGATACAGCGCCTCCGGCAGATGCAGGAAGACGCCGTGCTCGCGACCGCTGACCGGCCGTACAGAGATGACGCTCACGTCAGCTGATCATCCCCATGTTGCGGCCGACGTCGGCGAAGGCCGACAGCACGCGATCGATTTCCTCACGCGTGTGGCTCGCGTTCACCGCCATGCGGATCAAGCACTCGTTGGGCGGCACTGCGGGCGGCGCAGTCGGCAGAGCGAAAATACCCCTGTCCCATATCTGTTTCCAGAACGCGATGGCATCGTCGACCTCACCGATCAGCACCGGGGTGATCGGCCCCGCCGAATCCATCGTGTCGAAGCCCAGCCCGGACAGCCCCTCGCGGAACATCGCCACGCGTTTCCACAGTCGCTCGCGGTGCTCGGGTTCGGTCGCGAGGATCTCGAGCGATTTCTTCGTCGAGGCCACCTGCGCCGGCGGCAGGGCTGCGGTAAACATGAAGGGCCGTGCCATGTACTTGACCCAGTCGACCACGTCGACCGGACCCGCAAGGAAACCACCAACCGAGGCAAACGCCTTCGAGAAGGTGCCAATGATCAGGTCGACCTCGTCCTCGACACCGTAGTGTTCGGGAGTACCGCGGCCGCCGGGTCCCATCACACCGGTAGCGTGTGCGTCGTCCACGAGGACTCGCGCCCCGTACTTGCGCGCTAGTTCGATGATCCCCGGCAAGTCGGCGAGTTCGCCCGACATGGAGAACACGCCATCCGTGACGATCAACTTGCCCACGTTCTTGTCGGCGTCACGCTTGAGCATGAACTCGAGGTGGTCCAGATCGCCGTGACGGAACTTGCGTAGTTCGCCCCACGACAACCGCGCGCCGTCGTACAGACTGGCGTGGTTCTCACGATCGAAGTACATGACCTCGCGGCGACCCACGAGGGCGCTCAGCACGCTCAGCGAACCCAGAAAGCCGGTGCTGAAGGTGAGGGCGGAGTCGTGGTGGAGGAACTCGGCAAGATCGTGTTCGAGTTCTTCGTGCAGCGAAAGCGTGCCATTGAGGAACCGCGAGCCCGTGCAGCTCGTGCCGAACTCCTCGAGCGCAGGAATCCCGGCCTGCTGCACCCGGCGATCCTGGGACAGCCCCAGGTAGTCGTTCGAGCACACCATGAGCTTGCGCTCGCCTTCGATGTCCACCTCGTTGCCGAACTGAGCACCTAACGGCTGGAAAAAGGGGAACAGCCCCGCCTGGCGCAGGTCGTTGACCCGCGTGTACTCGAAGGCTTTCGTGAAGACGTCCGCAGGGTCGAGCCCCGGTTCGGTAGCGGTCTTAGTGTCCATTTGTTCTCGTGTGCTTACACGAGATCGCGCGGAAGCGCTCGGCTAGCGCATGCAACTGCGCAAACCGATCCCTGGCCTGATTGTTGACGTCGCGCGTCTGCTCGATGGGCCTCAGGAACCCTCGCGGAATTCCTCGATCCGATCGCGCAGGAGCTCGATGACATCGTCGACGGTGTCGTCGTCTAGCAGGCGTCTGAAGCGGCGGTGATAACTACGAACAGTGTCGACGTCGTCGATCACGTAGTTGACGATGCGCCAGGAGTCTTCGTGAGCCTCCAGCTCATAGTCGATCGTGATCTCTTCGTCCTCGTAGTAGGCCAGGGTATTCACCACCGCACGCTCGCCGTCGATCTCCTCGTTTAGATAATCAAAACGGTCGGCACGATAGCGGCCGACACCCTTTATTGAACGAATGCGTAGCAGATCTCCGAAGACCGTTTCCCACTCGCCGCACTTGTCCACGGGGATCTCACGATCCACGCAAACCTCATTGATCGCCGCCGCCGACATCGTTTGGAAGTCGGTAACGCCGTCCATGACCTCGTACACGAGAGCTTCCCCATCGGAACCGAGGGGGTCGTACTCGTTGAGAATCGCGGTAATCGCCTCGTTGGAATCTCGCACTAGCTCCATTGGCGTCGGTGTTTCCACGCCCTGGCCTGCCGCGGTCGCGGCAACGGAGAATACGAGCGCCCAGAGGCTAATCGAGCGCAATCTGGCCATCAGCAACCCACGTTAGGTATGAAGACATATCGCCCAGGACGAGCGCTAACTCGGCCAACGCGACATTCAGGTCATATTCTGACTGAATCACGGTGGCCTGTAAACGATAGTCCGCGCGATAGGCGCGGATCAGCGGCTGCGCTTCGCCGATTCCAAGGTCGAAATCATCGGCCGCGGTGCGCAACCAACGGCGCGATTCGCGTCGCGAACCACGCGCCGCGTCGAGCAACTGCGCCTGCGTCAGCACGTGCCCGAGAGCCTGGTGCACGTCGATATTGACCTTCATCTTCAGCGCCTTGCGCCGCGCATCAACGGCATCGCGCTCGAGCTTGCGACGCATGTAGTTGAGGTCGTGCTTGGCGAAGTTGAGGTCCCAGCGCACGTTGAATGCCGCCGCGATACGCGTGTAGTTGAACTCGTCAAAGACGAACGGGTTGTCCTGCGAGTCGCGATTGGGCGACCGCGCCCAGCCAAATCCGCCGCCGACCAGAATGACCGGCCAGCGGTTGCTGCGCTCCGCCAGCATGGCCTCGTCGAGGGCGCTCACCGCCGACGCGAGGGCGCGCAGCTGCGGGTGTCGCTGGGAGGCGCGCACCTGCAACGCCCCCAGGTCATCCAGGCTGAGATTGATCGCCGGGGTATCCGACTCGGTCAATTGGTACTCTTCGCCGGGCAGCAACTCGAGAAAGTCACCGAGCGAACGCCGTACCAGCCCCGCGTTCTCCACCGAGGTCAAGTACGCGCTGTCGATGTCGTACTGCGCCGACTTGATCTCGAACACGTCGTTGGAGTCGATGTCGCTGGTCTCTTCCTTCTCCTCGGCCTGCTCGATCAGGTCTCCGTACGAGTCGCGCATCTCCGTGGTGAGTTCCACAAGGGCGTCACCGGTCAGAACGCCCCAATAGGCCCTTACTGCCTCTATCGTGAGGTCGTCGCGCACCTTGTCGCCTTCCGCGTAGCGGGCATTGACGACGTTGCGCGCCGCGGCGGCACCGTGCTTGAGGCGCCCAAAGGTGTAGAGCGGCAGGACCGCGTTCACGGAGAAGTTGTAGAACGGCCCCAGGTTGTCGATGTCGTTGGAGGTGTCAGGCGACTGGACCACGTTGCCCCGCGCCGCAGGAACGACTCCCGACAGGCTACTGAAAGACACCTGGGGGATGGCCCAGAAGCCCTCGAGTTCGTCGACATCGATCTGCGCCCGCTGGATGTCGTAACGCTGGGCACGCACGAGCGGATTGCTTTCCACGACCTTGGTGATCACGGCCGCCAGACCGAAGGTCCTGGCGGGCGCGCCCGTCGCTTCCTGGGCGGCGGCACCGGGTACCACGGTTCCCAAGGCGAGCAAGGTCAGTATTCCCACCGCGGCAATGGGACGTGTCAGGCGCACAGCAACTCCTAAACGGGTAGAGGGGGAGCTTTGAAATCTAACACCCCCGAAGTGCCGTCGTAGCGTATTGTGGTGCTCTGGCGAGGCGCGAATGCAGCCCACGCCACACCTCGAAGTTGACCCCTCGGGCCCCGTCTAGGAGCCTTTGTCCAGGTCGTTCGACCGCTCCTTCACTCCGCGACGTCGTCTTATGTCGGAACTCCGCACAGCCCGAGAAAGCACGCTCTTCTATTGCGAGCTGGTCCGCATCTGCCGCTGGTCGGCCCGCTGGCCGGTGGCGTGGATCCTGCTGACTCTGGCGCTCTGCGTGCCCGCGTTCATGAGCGCTCGCAATCTGGGTCTCGATACGAACCTCACGCGGCTGCTGCCCGAGAACAGCCGGGCGGTGAAGTGGAGCGAAGAACTCGAACCGCTGGTGGGCGACGGCGGCTACTTCAGCGTGATCTTCGAGGGCGGGCCCGCGGATACGCTGCGCGGCTCAGTCGACGAGATGGTCGCGCAACTGCGCCAACTCGAGGGCGTCGCGACGATCGACTATCGCTACCCCACCGAGTTCATCAACCAGTTCAAGTACACGCTGGTGCCCGCCTATCGGCTGGAAGAGATGATCGGCACGATCGAGGACTGGGAGGCGCAGGTAAACCCGTTCCTCGATGACTTCGGTCTGGACGATGAGGACACCGACAGCGATACCGCCGACGAGCTCGAAGAGCTCATGGATCAATATCGCGAGCTGCCCGAGTATCACCGCACCGCGGACAGCACGATGTTCGGCATGATCGTGAACATCAGCGAAGGTCTGTCGGACATGAGCGCGACCGCCACCATCTACGACGGCATGCGCGCGATCGCGGACACGATCGAGTCGGACAATGGCGTGACGATCTCGATCGGCGGCTCGCTGCGCACGCGAGTCGAAGAACTCGCGGTCATCATGAGCGATGTCCAGCGCACCGGCCTGGTCGCGGTCATCGCGATCCTGCTCACGCTGGCGATCAGCTTCCGCTCGATCAAGATCCTGCCGGTGGTGGTCTATCCGATCGCCGCTGGGCTGCTGTGGGCCTTCGCCTTCGTGCCGGCCATGGTGGGTGACCTCAACACGATCACCTCCTTTCTGCTCATGGTCCTGTTCGGCATGGGCGTCGACTACTCGATCCATCTGACCAAACGCTTCCGCCACGAGTTGCTCGTGCACCCGCCGGAAGAGGCTCTCATCGAGACCTTCGTGTCGACCGGACGTTCGGTCACGACCTCGGGAGTGACCACCAGCTTCGGCCTGCTTATCCTGGCGATCTCGGACTTTCGCGGCTTCTACGACTTCGGCCTCATCGGTGGCATCTCGATCTTCGTCGTCACGCTGGCGATGGTCTTCGTCATGCCGGCGACGCTGTTCCTCGGACACCGTCTGGGGCTGGTCCACGCCAAGAGGCCGCGCATCCCCAGCCGGCACCTGGCCATTCCGCCCCGCTGGGCGGCCGCGATTCTCGCGGTGCTGGTGCTCGGCTCGGCCGCCGCTTCGGCGCAGTGGCTGGAATTCGATTACGACTTCGCCAACTTCAGCGCCAACCTCGACGAACTCGATGCGATCAAGGAAAAGCAGAGCGAGGTCTACCCGGTCTTCTTCGGCCCCTCGGCGATCTACGTGGCCGACGATCTGGACACCCTCGACGAAGCTCTGGCGCTGATCGACGAGTCGCGTGAGCGGCCCGACAACGTCATCAGATCGTTGTCGAGCGTGCGCGACTTCGCCCCGTCCACGGCCGAGGGTGAGCTCCGCAAGTCGTACATCGCGGACATCAAGGAGATGCTGTCCGGCCGCTGGGTACGACGCGTCGAAGACCCCGACCGCATACGGCTGATCGAAGACGTCCTGGCGTTCGAGGTTCCGGAGCGGCTTTCGCGAACCCCCGATATCCCGGACGTGATCCGCGAACGCATGGTGTCCCGCGACGGCTCAGGTGCGTACGTTCTCGGCCTCCACGCCACCGGCAATGGCAAAGACGGCCGCATAACGATGCAGTTCACCGGCCAGCTGTACGACATCGACATGCCCGCGGGCATCCGCGGCCCAACCGGCGACAAGCCGGTGCTGGCCGAGATTCTGTGGCTGGTAACGCGCGAGGCGCCGCTGATCGTGGTGCTCACGTTCCTCGGGATCTTCATTCTCGTCGTCATCGATCGCCGCGACGTGAACCAGGCCGCCTGGGTACTGGTGCCTCTCGTGGCAAGTCTGCTGCTCACTTTCGGCGCGATCATCGCGATCGGCTGGAAGCTGAATTTCTTCAACATGGTGGTCCTGCCCACCCTCCTGGGCCTCGGCGTAGATCACGGCATTCATTTCTATCGCCGCTGGCGCGAACTGGATCAGGACACCGCGGCTACCCAACTGGAGCTGTTCGAGCCGATTACGGTGGCAACCGCCACGACGATCATGGGTTATGCCGGCATGGCGTTCGCGCATCATCCCGGCCTCCGCTCGATTGGCAATCTGGCTGTCGTGGGCCTGGTGTGCACCTGGCTCACCGCCACCGTGCTGCTCCCCGGCCTGTTGGGTTGGCGTCAGCGCCATGTGGATGACGACGAGGACATGGATCCCGGGGCGGGCGACTCGAACCCCGCAGTCGATCTGGCGAGCATCGAGGCCGAGTTGGAATAGGCTCGCGCGGGCGGCCCGCCACAGCGTGCGTTTTGCGGATTGCGAGCCACCTCGTCGCGCCGTACTCTTGTGGGCTGGCAAGCCACTCGTGGCTGCCTTGCGGGCGCCTTGAAGCGTCCGCCAGGTTGGGGCGTCGTCCAATCGGCAAGACATGCGGCTCTGGACCGTAGAATCGGGGTTCGACTCCCTGCGCCCCAACCATTTGTTTTTCTCGGCGCGCGCTGCGCGCCATCGCGAGCGAGGATGCAGCTGATGGCTCCGCGCATCGTTCTGTACAGCGGCGGCCCCGGCTGAGGATCCTGCATGCAGGCGAAGGAGTTTCTTTCGCGCAAGCAGGTCGAGTTCGAGTACATCGAACTCGACGACCTCGACGATCCGCTGGGGACGATCCGTGCAATCACCGGGGGCCACGTGGCCACGCCCGTCGTGGTGATCGGCGCCGAGTTCATCGTGGGCTTCGATCCCGACTGGATCGACGCTCGCCTCACGCCGGATAGCTGATGCGTGTTCCCGCGGGGCCACTCGTATCGCTCGCCATCTGTGTGGTCCTGGTGTTGGGCGCCGAGTTCACCCTGGCATGGGTGGCACCGATGCCGGACCCGTACGCGGCTCAACGACAGGTGGCGGGCTTCATTCCTTCCGCCCATCAGCCCGACCAGCTGTACCGCATCGTCATCGAGCCGGACCTACCGGGGGTCGCGCCGGTGCACGAGAACAGGGTCAATAGGTTCAGCACCAACAACCTGGGGTTCCGTGGTGATGAACTCGCCCGCCCGAAGCCAGCCGACGAACTGCGCATCTTCACGGTGGGCGGCAGCACGATGGAGTGCATCGTCCTGGACGACTCGGGAGATCCGTCACGTTTGCTTCAGGACACGCTCGACGCGAGGTTCACAGCGCGCGACGTGCGTGTCTACAACGCCGGCAAGTCGGGCGACCGAAGCTACGACCATCTGGCAATGGTGTCGCAGCGCATTGCGCACCTGGAACCCGATGTCCTGATCATCTTCGCCGGGCTGAACGACCTCATGGCGGGCCTGTTTGGCGTCGACTACCTGCATCTGGAGACGCGCCAGCTCGGACGCAACGATCTGCTCAAGCTCCTGGCCGGCGAGAGTCAGTTGTACCGACGCCTTCACGGTGTTGCCCGACGGTTCCGCCGACGCAGCGCCCGCGAGATCCAGGAAACGATCGCGTTCGAGACAAACTATGCCGAGAAGGCGGCGCTGCAAAACAGTTTCCCGCCGATCGAAACACCGCCGCGCGTCGACCTCGACTCCTACGCCACGAATCTGCGCTCGATACTCGCCGTGGGCCGCGCCGCTGGCGCGCGTGTCGTGTTCATGACTCAGGCAACCACCTGGAATAGCCAGGTAGATCCAGCGGCGAGCGTGTGGCATTGGATGCGACTTCGGCAGGATGGCATCTACCGCGAAGATCTAATGGACGCGGCGCTGAAGAGCTACAACGACGTGATGCGCGACCTGGCAGCCACCGAACAGGTGGAGCTCGTGGACCTGGCCGCAACCATGCCGAAAAGCCTTGAGTTCTTCTACGACGACGTACATTTCAATGACGCTGGCGCCCGCACCGCCGCCGCCGCACTCGCCCAACAACTGGAAACCAACCCGCCGGCCGAGTCAAAGTTACCCTCAGACCCAGGTTATTGAGACTCGCCTGGCCCCGAGAATCTTCCGGAGTGTTCCACTTCATGTTGTCCCGTCGTTCACTGCATTCTGCCGTTGTACTGGCCGCTGTACTGGCCCTCGGCCTGGGAATCCTGACCCTGCCTGCCGACCGTGACGTACTCGCCCAGGAAGATCCCTACTCCGCCTGGGAGCGGGTTCTGACCGACTACGTCGACGCCGAAGGCCTGGTTGACTACGCCGGCCTGAAGGCTCGCGGCATGGACGACTTCCGCGAGTTCATGCGCGTCCTGGCCGAGACCGATCCGGCATCGCTCGGCGGTGAGGCGGAGCAGATGGCGTTCTGGATCAACGCCTACAACGCGATCGTCGCCTGGCAGGTAGTGGAAAAGTACCCGCTCGAATCGGTCCGCGATGTCGGTGCGCTCTGGGGGCTGGTCGGTGGATTCTTCAAGAACGAGTACCGCATCGCCCGCCAGGATATGTCGGCGGACAACATCGAACACGACACGTTGCGAGCCAACTTCGATGACGAGCGGATTCACTGGGCGCTCGTGTGCG
Organism: Acidobacteriota bacterium; assembly: GCA_029263295.1. Taxonomy (GTDB): domain Bacteria; phylum Acidobacteriota; class UBA890; order UBA890; family WLXD01; genus WLXD01. Next base: position 20,271 of record JAJCXT010000060.1, read on the forward strand.
GCGCCTTCGGCTGCCCGCGGCTGTTGGATCGACCGTACCGGGCGGCAACTCTCGAGGAAGACCTCGCCGCTCAGTCGCGTGAGTTTCTCCGCCAGCCGCGCGGACTACAGCTGGATCGCGAGGCCGACACTCTCTATCTGTCGAGCTACTTCAACTGGTACGAAGGCGACTTCACCGCGGTCGCCGGTACGGTGGTCGACTACGCGCTGCGCCACGCTCCCGACGATGAGGCCGATTACATACGCGCCAACCGCGATGACCTCCGCGTGCAGATCATGGATTACGACTGGACGCTCAACGAGCAATCGCGCGGGCCGCGGAGCCGCCGGCCGGTACCGCGCTAGAAGCGGCGAGTACCGAGGATCTCCGCCTCGCGATCGTGCTCCGCTAGCCCGCTGTCCCGGAGCCGTCGCCAGCCGTCAACTGCCGCAGGTAGCGGGCCGTAAGCGATGCCGACTGCCGCGACATCGAGGCAATCCTCCAGCCCGTCGCGCCGCCGCGCCAGCCACCCTGGACCACGAACTCCCGCACGAAGGCCGCCAGCGGCACGACGACGTGCCACCAAGGTGCCGTCAGCCAGCTAACCCGCCGCCCGGCGTCAAACCAATCGGCCGCGGCCAGTCGCGAGTAGCGATCGAGCTTGGCGTGATACTCGTCGATACTGGCGTAGGTAAAGTGATCCAGATCGCCCCGAAGACGAGCTCGACGAACAGGGGGGGCGAGCACCGGGTACTCGTGCACTCGACGGTCGACGTACTGGGCCGACCCGCGCCTGAACAGCCTCAGGTGCGCGTACTTGTACCAGCCGGTGCAGGTGACCGGCTTGTCGAAAAGCCAGGTGCGGCGGCGCAACATGTAGCCGTTCACGTCGGGGTCTCCACTCTCGAGCACGCTACGAATCGACTTGGCGAGCTGCTCGGAAACGCGCTCATCGGCGTCGAGCACGAGAGTCCAGTCGCGGGTGGCCTGCTCGATCGCGAACTGTTTCTGACGGCCGAAGCGGTCGAGCTCGCGGGACAGCACCTTGTCGGTGTAGCGCGACGCGATTTCGCGCGTGGCATCTGTCGAGCCGTCATCTACGACAACAACCTCATCAGCGAAGGGCACTGAGTCGAGGCAGGCCGCGAGGTTGTCCTCCTCGTTGCGGGTGATCACCACGACCGTCAGCGTCTGCATCAGTCGCGGACGCTCGCGGCAGGCCCGGGATCGAGCAACTCCTCTCCATCGATGCGGACAATTGTCGCGCGGAACTCGTCGGGCATGGGCATGGAACGACGTGCCGTGTAGTCGTACATCACCTGGACCGAGCTGCCCTCGGCGACGATCACGCCATCTGCCTCGCGCGCGATGCGATACGCCATGTTGAACGAACGATCGCCGAGCCGCGTGACACGTGCCCCCACAGTGAGCCTCTGGCCGGTGAACGTCGGAGCCAGGAAGTCGATCTCGGTGCGCGCGAGCACGAACGGCACCTTCACGTAGTCGGCATCATCGCCGCGCATCGCCTTCCAGTAGCCGATGCGCCCACACTCGAACCAGGTGAGGTAAACCGCGTTGTTAGCGTGCCCCATGGCGTCCACATCGCGGAACGTGACCTCGACCTGCACGGTGACATTGAAGCTTTCCATGCCGGCGAGTATATCCGCGATCTCGCCACCAGCGGCCGCAGTTGACCGCCCGTATCCGGTTGCATCGCCGTGGCCAGCCCTGCGCCCAATTTAGGGCTCCGCGGGGCTCGCCGGGCTCGTTACTCTGCCGGGATGCCAGAACTGCGTGTGCAACCATGAGCGCCCAGCCCGCCGTCCTGAACGGTGAGATCGAGGCGGATGATCTGATCCCGACGCGGCGCACAAGTGCGCCCGCGGACCGGGTGGAGGTGTTACCGCTCGATTCAGAGGAGATGCGCACTGCGGCTCAGGCGAGCGGACCGATCTACGCTTCATGGCTGCGCTATTGGCAGTCGCTCGAGACGGCCGAACGCGACGCACTCTCCTACCCCGGCTGGGTGGCAGGCCACCTCGAGGGGCAGCTCCGCTCGAAGACCGCCGCCGACACCAGTGTGGTCGTAACCTTCGCGGGCAGCGAAGCTCTCAGTCTGTTGCCAGTATCCATGCCCCAGCGCGGCGTGCTGGAACACGCCCGTGGCTTCAACAGCAAGTCGGCAGCGATCGCGCAGTCCGACCAGCGCGCGGCCCTCGATTCGCTCTTCAGTACCCGTTTCACCATCGGACGTGTACGCAGCCTGCACCTGGAATCGGTCGAACACACCAATCTGCTGCTCGAGACCGAGGTGCCGCATGTTTGTGCCCCGATGTGGTTCCGCTCGCTGATCGAGCTTCACGAAGGCTACGACGCCATGCTCGCGCGACTGAGTTCGAGCAATCGCAACGGCGTTCGCCGCCTGCTCAAGAAGATTTCCCGCAAACACGAAGTCGATCTCGAGACAGTCACCGCCGTCGAAGAACTCGACGACGCGTTCGAACGCTTCCTTCAGATCGACGATCGGTCATGGAAGCAGCAGGACGGCAGCACGCTACGTAACGATCCGCGGCAACGCGAATCGCTGCGTTCTTCGCTCGACCATGTGGCGCGCGAAGGCCGCGCGGTGGTTCAGTTCCTGCGGGCCGACGGCAACGACATCGCTGCCCAGCTATGCGCGGTGATCGACCGGCAGCTACTGGTGATCAAGTGTTCGTACGATGCCGACTGGTCATCCTTCGGGGCCGGCAAGCTACTCCTCACCGAGAGCATGCGCACCTGGTGCGCCGACAACGACATCGTGGGGCTCAATCTGGTGACCGGCCTGGATTGGCACCTGCAATGGATGCCGCGACGCATCCAGACCAACTCGCTGTGGATGTTCGCGCCGGGCCCACGCGGCATGTTCGCGCGGTTGCGCGATGTACCGCCGCAACAGAACGCCAAGGCCATCGTGCGCGATCTCGGGCTCGAGGAGCCCGTTCGCAAACTGCTACACCGTGCCTAGGAGCAAGGTCAGGCGGGCAAGCCGTGCTTGATCGCGTGCTCGATGGCGTCGCAGAAACGATCCAGCTCTTCCTTGGTGGTGAAGACGCTGGGTGAGATCCGCAGCCCGGTGAACTCCGCGTGATTGATCGCCACCGAGATGATCTTGTGCTCGCTCCACAACCATCCGTTCAGGGCACTGGTCTCGATACCCTCCACGCCCACGGTCGATATACCGGCAGCCTTGCCGGGCATCCGGCTCGTGCTCACGTGCACACGGTCAGAGCAGTCGAGCAGACGATCCAGGTGGTAGTCGCGCAGGTGCACCAGGCGGGCGGTCTTGCGCTCCGAGCCGATGCCCTGGTGGAACGTGAGCGCGTCGCCGATGCCGAGATAGTTGGCCGCTGGATGCGTGCCGATTTCCTCGAACTTGCGGATGTTGTCATCCATCTTCGGCGGCGCGGCCATCATCGGCCAGAGCCCCGCGATCTTGTCGCGGCGAACGTACAGGAGTCCTGTGCCGTGAGGCGCAAACAACCATTTGTGCAAACTGGTTGAGTAGTAGTCGCATTCCAGGTCCGAGATCTTGAAGTCGAAGTGCGCCAGCGCATGGGCGCCATCAACAATCACGGGAATGCCGCGCTTGCGCGCCATGTTCGTCACCTTGGCCACGGGTAGGATCTGCCCGGTCAGGTTGATGATGTGGCACATGTG
>JAJCXT010000061.1 GCA_029263295.1 Acidobacteriota bacterium
ACCTGGATCGAAGCGCTGGCCGACTGTCCCAGTCCCAGGTGCACCACGGTCGGCCCCGAACTGCAGTAGGACGATCCGGCGGCGATCTCGCGCAGCAGCGAAGCGCCGCCGCTGGTCACAGCCACGATACGGGCGCCGGCGGCCCAGCGATTCGTTCCACGGCCCACGAGGTTGAGTTCGACCCAGTTGCCGGCGGTCGACTGATTGCCGTGTAACTGCGCAAGCTCGCCGTTGTTGCTCACGACAACGTCGAGGCGTCCGTCGCGATCGAAGTCGGCGACAACGGAGCCGCGCGAAACCGTGGGTGAAGTCAATCCGGCCGCCTCGCCGACATCAACGAAACGCGCGCCGTCGTTGCGGTACACTTGGTTCGGCTGCGCGTACGCGATGTTCTCGCGGAACTCGGCGATGTTGTCGATGATGTGTCCGTTGGCCACGAACAGGTCGAGATCCCCGTCGTTGTCGAAGTCGGCCCAGTTCGTGCCGAAACCCACCTGCAACAGACTCGGCTCGCCGAGGCCGCTCGCGAAGGTGACCTCCGCGAAGCCGCCGTTGCCCAGATTGCGGTAGAGCGAGTTCGTTTCCAGGTCGAGGTTGGTTACGAACACATCGAGCATGCCGTCGCCGTCGTAGTCACCCCAGTCGGTGCCCATCCCGGCTTCGGCCTGACCGTCTGCGCTGAACCCCACTCCCGCCAGCAAGCCGTCCTCCAGGAACCGACCGTCACCCTCGTTGCGATACAGGAAGTTGCGGGTGGAGTCGTGGGCGGCGTAGATGTCCGCGTCGCCATCGTTGTCATAGTCGCCGAAGACGACCCCCAGTCCCTTGCCGTCGAGCGTGTCGGCGATGCCGGCCATCTCGCCGATCTCCGTGAACGTGCCGTCGCCTTCGTTGCGGTACAGCTTGTCGGCCGCGGCGTTGTACACGTCGGGATGGCAGTAGGCCCGTAGGTTGCGGCGCGGGTTACCGCAGAATTTGTGGTTGTCCCAGGTGAAGTCGACGTAGTTGGTGACGTACAGGTCGAGGTCGCCGTCCAGATCGATGTCGGCCCAGGCCGAGGACGCTCCCCAGGCGGCGTCGTCCACGCCGGCCGCCGCGCCGAGTTCGCTCCAGGTGCCGTCGCCGTTGTTGCGGTACAGCTGGTTGGCGCCGAGGTTGGAGATGTAGATGTCCGGGAATCCATCGTTGTCGTAGTCGGCGACGGCCACTCCCATCGTCCAGGCATCTGAGTCAGCCGCGCTGGCAACTTCCTCGAACCTGCCGTTGGGGTTGCCGCGGAACAGGGTGTTGGCGAGTCCGGGCGGGACCTCGGCTCCGGGCGTGGCCGCTCCCTGCGCGAAGTAGATGTCCAGCCAGCCATCCACATCGAGATCCGCGACAGCGAGGCCAGAGCCCATGGTCTCCACCATGTAGCGTTCCGTGCCCGCCCCGGTCTCGTGGCGAAACGTGAGTCCGGACGACGCGGCCCGATCCTCGAACCGCAGCCCCTCCTGCGCGCGGGCCTCGTGCGCTGCTGGCGCGGCGGCGACCAGCAGAAGCGCGACCGCTTTCGCGAGGCGACGACGGCGCGTGGGGCTCACGGGTTGCTACCGGCGGGCGGGCGCAGTGCGCGAGTCTGCGGCGCGTGCCCCTGCACCAACAGCATCAGCTTGTCGGCAGCCATCGATTCGATAACCTGCAGCTCGCCATCCGGCCAGCGGACCTGGATACGAGCGGTGCTGCTGGTCGCGAGTCCGAAGTACAGATCCGAGGCCCCCTGCGACAGGTAGGAAGAGCCACTACGAACGAAATGTTCCTGTGCGAACCCGACCGCTCCGTCGGACGATCCCCCGAGAGGGGTCACGGTTACCCGGGCATCGAGTGCGTCGCGGTTGGTGTTGCGGCCGCGCAGACGGACAACAAGTCGGTTACCGGGGGTGGCGGTGCGGTTGGCGAGCACCCGCGCGGGGCCACCTGAGTTGGTGACGGCGAGGTCTGGCAAACCGTCGCCGTCCAGATCGCCGGGCGCGATGCCGCGGCTCACGTGGATGGCGGCGAACCCCGTTCCGGCGGCAGATGAGATCTCGCTAAACAGGTCAGCTTCCGGCCGCCAACCGCTCGCCGCGGCACTCGTTTGCGCGCGCCGCATGTCGGTCAGGTGGTTCTCGAACAGGTGATTACGTTGCGGGTATGTCGTGTTGTCCTGGACCACCGTTACGTTGTCGAGGATGTGGCCATTGGCGACCGCGATTTCCATGTCGCCATCGGCGTCCGCGTCGAGCGTCGTGATGCCGAATGCCAGCGTCGCGAACCCGGGAGCGCCGAAGCCGAGCGCGGAGCTGTCATCCAAGTAGGCGCTTGGGGCCACTTCGCGATACAGATTGTTGTTCTCGAAGGCGAAGTTCGTGACGAGGATCTCGGCGCGGCCGTCGCCGTCGAGGTCGGCCATGTCGGTACCCATACCCGCCATGCCCATGCCCGATTCGCTGTAGCCGGTGCCCGAAAAAAGCCCCTGTTCCTCGAACGTCCAGTCGCCGCGATTCACGTAGAGGAAGTTCTGCTGGGTGTCGTTGGCGACGTAGATGTCGGGATATCCGTCGTCGGTCAGGTCGCCGATTACGACCCCGAGCCCCTTACCCTCGAAGGCGTTTGCCACTCCGGCCTCCTCGGAGCGGTCCTCGAACGTGCCATCTCCCGCGTTGCGGTACACGGTATCGGAGTCGGCCACGAACAGGTCGATGTGGCAGTAGGAGCGGTTCTGGAATTGCTGCTCACCGCAGGCGAGCGCGGTGTCGAAGTCGTACTTCACGTACTTGGTCACGTACAGATCAGCGAGTCCGTCGAGATCGAGGTCGCTCCACGAGGCGCTTGCCGACCAACGGGCATCTTCGACCCCGCTCAACGTCTGCTCCGAATACGTTCCATCGCCGTTGTTGCGTAGCAGGACATCCGGGCCGAGGTTGCTGATGAACAGATCCGCGAAGCCGTCGCCGTCCCAGTCGGCAGCGGCCACGCCCATGCCGTACCCGGCATGCTCTGCGCCCGTTATCACGCGGGTCAGTCGCCCGTTGTCGTTGCGGAACATCGCGTTGCCGATTGCGGGTTCGTCAGTTCCGGGCAACGGGCCGCTCTGGACGAAGTACAGATCATTGTCGCCATCTCCGTCGTAGTCGACCCAGGCGACGCCCGCACCCATGGTTTCGGGCAGGTGCTTGGAGCCACGCGCGCCGCGCTCGTGCACGAAGTCGAGCCCGCTCGCAGCGGTTACTTCCTCGAAGCGGAGTGCAGTCTCCTCCTGCGCTGGCGTCTCCTGCGCTGGCGCGTATGACGGCAGAACCAGACCGAGCATCACGGTGGCAGCCGCTAGGAGGCCGTCGCGGCCTGCTAGCCAGCCGTCGCGCCCTGCCAGGCGGTATCGATGAGTTGGGCGGGAGTGCATGAGCGAGAAGCCAGTGTTATTAGAAGGCCAGCGCTAGACGGCCAGCGCTAGACGGCCAGTGTTAGAAGGCCATGGTAGAAGGCAGGCGTAACCCTGTCGTGAGGCCCATCAGACTTTTACCACAGGCTGCTATACTCGCGATGAGGCCCTGATTCGGGGCCTTTTCGCGATTCTATCGTCCTTCGAACAGCGTACTCGCCGCAGCGAGACACCCGAACTTCTGTCGATGGCTTTATCCGACCGCGTCTCCCTGGCCCTCCTGATCTCGGCAGCGCTCTGCCCGGCGCCGGCCGCGGCGGCCCAGGAGCCGGTGGACCTTGTTCCGCTGGCAGCCTACGGCACTCTGCTCGATCCGCTCATGACCGAAGCCGAACGGCGTGCCTGGGACGCTCTCGGTGACGACGCCTCGCGCGCCGATTTCGTGCGCGTCTTCTGGGCCGATCGTGATCCGACACCAGGCACCGTGGGCAACGAGCGTCGTGACATCTTCGAGGCGCGCACCCGGCGTGCGATCCAGGAGCTCGCCGAGGAGTCGGCACCCGGCTACGCCACCGATCGCGGTCGGGTCATGCTCGTGTACGGCCTGCCCGACGAACAGGAGTTGCGCGCGGTGCCGCCCACAGCGCCGCCGACTCTGACCTGGCACTACCGGCGCCATACGCCGGCCGTCAGGGTGCGCTTTACCAGGGAAGGGGAGGCGTTCCTGCTCGTGGAGGAACCGGAACTGACGAACGCTGCGTTCATGCGCAGCCTCGGCGATGACTTGCGGCTGCAGCTAGCGACCGCCGTGGGCGACCGGCACGGTGCGCTGGAGAGAACAGCGACGCCGAGCGCGGGCCTGGACGATCCGGCAGCGGCGGAACTCGAGCCGCCACCGCCTCCGGAGGTCGCTCCGGAAGTGAAGATCTGGATGGAGATGGTGTTCTCCGGCATTGAGCGCGACGAACTCGAACTGCGTCGCCGCATCCACTTCTTCCCTGCCTCTGACGGTACCTACACCGCGCTGACTTTCGAGCTTGGCAAGGAGGCGCTGGAATTCGTCTTACCGGTCGTGGCGCAGACGCCGGAGGCCGATGGGACCGAAGAAGGGGCTGCCGCGGTAGCCGAAGACGCGCTGTCGGTCAGTGCCGCGGAAGCTGCTGCCGCGGCCGGCTTGGCCGACGACGACGAGGTGCCTGAGGAGGCGCGCGCACACCTGAGGGTCTTCGGAGCGTTCATGCAGGGGGAGCCCGGGCAGGAGAACACCCTGCACTCGTTCATCATCCCCTACGAGTTGATGGAGAGCGCTGGCGACGAAGAATCCGGCCCCTCGCTATCGCTCGGCGTTACCTTGTTTCCGGGGATGTACCGGCTGGCGTGGGGCGTGCTCGACGCCACCACCGGCAGGGCGGTCACGCACGACGAGACGGTGCAGATCCCGGACTATACGCAGGGCCAGCTCAGCCTGACGCGGCCCCTTCTGGCCGCGGGGGAACTCCGCGACGATCCGCGGCCGATGAACACGACGACGATTTACGAGGGCGTTCGTCTGGGTGCTGTGCTGGTGGCGAACGATGTCGACGACGTCTTCGACCGCGACGGCACGGTGGAGGTCGTAGCGGTGGCAACCGGCTGGGCTTCAGACCCGGCTGCCCCGGGCAAGCCGCGCCTCGAGGTCGTGTACCGGATCCTCGAAGGACTCGAAGGTGAGGAGTCGCTGGCCCGTCTGCCCGATCAGTTGCTCGACTTCCACGTCCTTGGCCAGCAGATTCCCCTCGGCCAGGTGAAGCGCTTGCGACCGGGACGTTCCTATCGCATCGAGGTACGAGTGAAGGACCTCGTGGGCGGAGGCGAGACGGTTCAGCGTGCGCCGATTCATTTGCGTGCCGCGCCTGTCACCGAACCGGGCGAAATCGTCCGGTAGTCGCGGCTGTACCGGCAGCGACCCCGGGAGCCGTTTTGTCATAGCGGCGGCTTCCCGCCGACGGCTATTCTGGTGTTTACGTTTCTTTACAGAAGCGCATCCTTCCCCCACCAGAAAAGCTCCATACCCATGTCAGTAATCGAGTCGTCCTCACGTCACCAGGGTCCTCTAGTCGTCGCGGTGCTGGGTCTTGCACTGCTCGGGATTGGCTGTTCGGCAGCCCAGAAACAGGTGGCCTACTCGCCGCATCAGCTGCGCGCTGAGGTGAGCCCGCGAGTGCCGGTCGAGCGCGCCGGCGAGGTACTGGTGCCGTTCGAGCCCACCGCCGCCATGGTGGCTCGCGCCAAGAAGTACACCGAGGGTGCAGCGACTGCCTACCAGCGCGCCGACATGTTGGTGGCGGCCATCACGGCCGGGCATCAGTTCGACGTTCAGTGGGTGCCGGTGGTGACCACGGTGGCACGCGACACGCTCTCCAACGGTCACGGCAACTGTCTGTCGATGACGTCGCTGTTCGTGGGGTTGGCGCGCGGCATTGGTCTCGACGCTTACTACGTGGACGCCTCCGATCGCGTCAATGAGATCGGCCGCGAGGACGAGCTGATCGTTGACAACGGGCACATCGCCGCGACGGTCCACACGGATCGCGGCTGGTCGCTCGTCGATTTCACCGGCGAACTGTCCGAGTACCGCACCTTCCGCGTTATTGATGATGTCGAGGCGCTGGCGCACTACTACAACAATCGCGGGTACGAACGCATCAGCCTCGCTTCGCTAGAAGGGCGCGAGGTCCCGTGGGACGAGGCGCTCTCCGATTTTCAGCTGGCGACGTATGTGTTGGCCGATTTCTCGCGCGCGCAGAACAACCTCGGCGTTGCTCACGCGCGGCTGGGAGACGATGTCGCGGCCGAAGTTGCGTATCGGTTGGCGGTGAGTTCCGACGAGGAGTTCGCGGCGCCGCGGCACAACCTGGGAAACCTCAGTTTGCGGCGCGGCGACCCCGATCGCGCCGTGTACTGGTACACCCTTGCAATCAAGCTGCAGAAGAACAATCCTTACGCGCACTATCACCTGGGATTGGCCCTGAATCAGGCTGGCGATGCTGAAGGTTCGATCAAGGCGTTCCAGCGTGCGATTGCGCTGAAGCACGACTACGCGGAGCCGCGCAACTTGCTGGCGGTAGCGTATCGGCGACAGGGGAGGATGGAGGAGGCTGAGCGCGTGAGAGCGCCTCAGCACCGGTAAGGCTAGGCGGGCGGTATCCCCGGCGCACCCGGCGGAGTCGCCGGGAGGGTTGCGGATTGCCAAGGCAGGCGAAGCGTCGATATCCGGCTCGCGCCATGATGGCCGCCTTCATTGTTGTCTCCGCCTTGCCCGTGTCCGCCCAGCAGCGCCCATCCAAGGTCCGCGCGCTGCGCGATTTTCGCGTCGAGCTGACCGCACCAGTGCAGCACGACGTGCTCTCCGGTCGCGTGGAGATGCGCGCCAAGGTGTATGCCGATCGCCCGGGCGAGGTCCTCTTCGTCGAGTTCGAGGTCGACGGCCGCGTGCTCTTCGCCGATGCCGCGGCGCCGTACGAGTTGATCTGGAACACCCGCGGCGCCGCAGCGCATTCGATCGTGGCACGCGCGTTCGGCCCGGCCGGCAGGGTGGTGGAACACGCTGTCGAAACCGATCCGCCGCCCCACGCGGCGGAGGTGTTTCGCAGTCGCGTCGACCAGGTCGAGATCTACGTGCACGTCGAGGGTCGCGGCGTTCTCGAACAGGCGGACTTCAGCGTGCTCGAGGCGGGCGTCACTCAGCCGATCAGCGCGATCGATCTCAGTGCGGAACTTCCCGTGGCGGTGGGCTTCATGCTTGATAGTTCCGGCAGCATGGTCGGGCAGCTCGGACACGCGATCGATACGGCGGGTGCCTTCATCGACGGGATCATGCAGCGGGAACAGGACAAGGCGTTCGTGATGTCCTTCGCGGATCTTCCCGCGGTACTGCAGCAGTTCACCAACGACACCGACCGATTGGTCACTTCGCTGGACCTGATCAACAGGGGTAAGTACACAAGGCTCTACGACTCGATCGTGGCCGCTGCTCGGCAGTTCCAAGGACACGAGGGGAGGCGAGCGCTGGTCATGCTGAGCGACGGGCGTGACTCCGACAGCGACGTCCGATTGGCCGAGGCCATCGTCGCTGCGCAGCGGCATGACGTTGCGATCTATCCGGTTGCCGTTGGCCTCAGCGGGCGCTACTTCCGGGAACGCCGGGTGCTGCAGCGGCTTGCCGAGGAGACGGGCGGGGAGGTTTTCTTCCTGAGCACGCGGGACGATCCGAGTCGCGTTTACGAGCGGATCGCACGCGATCTGCGCGAGCAGTACCGCATCACCTACACGCCTTTGAACCCGTCCGGTGATGGCGAATGGCGCGAGATCGAGATCCGTCTCGCCGACCCGCAACGTAACAGGCAACGTAAGTTACGCACGCGTCCCGGCTACTGGGCGCGGTAACGAATGCGTCCCGACGCGAGGGTCTGCGAGGTAATGAAATGTCAACGCTTTGTCACGCATTTGACCCTGACGTGTCTCGCTTCCTATAATCGCGGTTCCTTGTCCCCTACTCGGGACCCCGCGTTTGTCGAGAGCTTGTGGTCAGCGTGCTACAAGCTACCTGCTAACCGGGTCGCATGAAGTTGAATGACGACCGTCAAGGGAGGCACTGCGACGGTCTGCGAAATAGTCCTTGGGCGAGTTTTCTTTTCAGGTAGCCAGAACCCCTACGCTCGATGGCTGCCTCTGTGTTCTAACGGGAGGAACCTGACGTGAGTTTCACAGCCGGATCGATTTTCCGCCTCTACAATGACGGCGGCCCCTTCATGCACGTGCTGCTGCTCTTCTCGCTGGTGGGCCTCGTGTTCATCATCGAGCGCTTCTACGCCATGTGGAAGGCCCGGGTTAACACCCAGGAGTTCATTGGCCGCATCCGCACTGCTCTCCTGAAGCGCCGCAACGTCAAGGAAGCGATCACGGTCTGCGAGGAGTACCAGGG
>JAJCXT010000062.1 GCA_029263295.1 Acidobacteriota bacterium
GATCCGGTAGTCCTCGGCCTCGGATACCTTGCGGAAGAAATAGAACTCCGTGCCATCCGGCGAGAACGTACCGCGAAACAGCGTCCCTTCATCGCGAACAACGACATCGTCAAGGAATGGCGCCGCAGACGTCGATTCCGCCGGAGTCGCAGCCCCGCAGGCCGTCATCAGAGACACAGACAACGCAAGGCTAGCTCGCAAAGCGGCCGCTCCTTCCATCCCCCCTCCCGGCCAATAGGCGTTCTAGCTAGTATTCGATTGCGTGTGTTGGGCCGAATGGTCGCGCAATTCTGCAGTCAACACAACAGGACCGCGTGACGACCTGTTCGGACCGTCGGGAACTTGTGGGGTCGCTGCTCCTACGGCGTGCTGACTTTGTCTCCGTGCATGCCGCACATGACTGACAGCGGGATTCCCAGCGAACGGCGCACAAGGAGCAGGCTTGCCGCGACCCCTACGGCAAATCCAACCGCGAACCCGGCCGCGAGTCCTTCCAGCCCCCAGTAGCGGTGTAGGACCAGCGCCGCGGCGATCGTCGCCACCGAGCCGATTACAAACGAAAGGGTGGACAGCCAGGGATTACCCACCAGCTTCAACAGGGCACTGGAGACCACTCGAAACGGCAGCACGAGCCGGCCGGCGAGCATGATCAGCAGGAGCGGCATCGCGACAGCCGCGTGGTGTTCGCCGTACAGCCGCAACAACCAAGGGCCCAGCAGCGCCACCACCAGGACGACGAGAGTATTGGCGAGAATCAGCGCCCTCGCCATCTGCACGACACCAGTCCTGAACCCCACACCGGTTCCCTCATCCACCGCGGCAGCCAGACGTGGCCTGCATACGGTGCCGATGGCGTTCACGGGAATCATGGTCAGCCCCGCGATCACCGCCGGCGGCAGGTAGAGAGCCACGGCCGCCTCGTTCTCGATGATCCGCGCGAACAAAATGTCGAGACGGACGATCAGTGCAGTACCGGACGCACTCAACATGAGCGGCAGCGCCGCAGTGAGCCACTCACGGGTTCGATAGGCCGGTGCAATGCCCCGCAGTTCACCGCGCAGCCTCGACCACTGGTAAAGCAGCGTGAACGAAAAGCCGAGGATGACCGCCCACAGCGCCTCATGCACAGTCACCGTGTCCACGGAGAGCAGGATCACGAGGGCGGCGGCGATGGTGAACCACTGCGCCAGCACCTGTCGGGTAAGCAGGAAGTCCTGTTTTCGCTTGGTGGCCAGCAGATAGGACGCCTGCACCTGCACTAGCGCCGCGAGTGGCACCGCGATCAACAGATAGCGCAGACCCTCGTGGGTGGCCGTGCCGCTGACCAGAGGCGCCGAGATCAGTACCAACAGCAACGTGATCCCACTGCCCGCCGTCACCACCGCGAACAACGAGAACCGATGCAGCCCTCTGAGCAAGGCCTGTTCAGCCTGCTTGAAATAGCCCGCCCCGTAGCGAACGACGCCCTGCCCCAGGCCAAGGGTGGCAGGCTGACTCAGTACCTCGATCAGCACATAGAGGGTAGCGAAGGCGCCGAAGTTCTCCGCCCCCATCCAGCGCGCCAGCAGCACGGTCACGATGAGGCGACCGAATTGCTGCATGGCCGAAAGCGGCAGCAAGGGTAGCGAACGTTTGAATATTTCCCACATGGGCAGGCCTCGATCGAGATGTACCGCTGGCTAGCCTAGTGGTTGTGGCTCGGCTAGTCGCGTGACCAACAAGTCGCTACGTAAGCGTGTCCAGCGCCCGATGCCGAGCGTGCGTGCGAGAACCGCTGGAGTCACTGCGGCGCAACCGCATCGCCTGCCGCCGCTTCCGAGCGGTGGCCCATTCTGCCGTACCGTTCGACGCAGCTGCTCCAGCCTGCCTCAGCGTCCGCCGCCAACTCGGTGAGGAAGCGGACGCGCTCAGCAGGCGTCAGACAAGCCGTCGTGGAGCGGCGAAAGGCCCGTCTCATCTCGTCGAGACCGATAGTCCACAGAAAGAGGTAACCACTCCGATGGGCGGCCGTGAGGACTCCTCCTGACCCGGAGAAACCCACGGCGGTCATGGTGTCCCTGAAGATATCCCGGCCCGCCCTGCCGAACTCGACGGGTGAACCCTGGGCGTCATCGCGAAACAGACGCACGGTGCCGTCCCCGAAGCCAGCGGCCAACAACGAATCGTCGGCTGAGAACGCAACTGCCATCACCGGCGCAACTCCAACTCCGCCCGCTATCGTCGTACGGCTTGGCGGATCGCTCGCCAGGTCCCAGGTCCTCAGGGCGCCCGCGTAGAGCAAGTCGCGCACCTCGTCGCTATCGGTTTGCTGGACGGGGATGAGGGTGCCCACCGCGAGACGATCGCCGTCGCCGTCCAAGGCGACTGAGTAGATCGCGCCGTCCTCGGAGGTGAACGGCGAGCCTACCTGATTACCTTCACCGTCCCACAGATTCACGACACGTACGTCGGCCGTGGCGAACCGGGCTCCGTCACCGCTGAACGCGACGGCCATCACCTCGTCATCGTGCTCGATCGGCTCTCCTACTGAGCGGTACGGAGCAGTCGTTTCCCACCTGTCCACGCGGTTCCAGGACACGACCGCAACGACCGTCCGATCTGGGCTGAAGATCGCGAAATCAGGATCTTGAACCGCAAGCGTCCCTGTTGCCGCGACCTGTTGCTCAACCCAGAGCGCGAGTTCGCCTCCGTCCGTAAGCGTCAAAACGCTCTCACCGTCGGCGGCCCAGCATGCGGCGAGCGCGTCGTCCACGCCCAGTTCGTAGACGGGCTGCTCGGGTACCCTCGTTCCGCGGACACACGGTCTACCCGACTCGCAAACCGTCACGACGGCACTCGCGTCGAAGTTCGCGCACACCTGTCGAACCGGTTCCTCCGATCCCGATTGGAACTGACTGTCCGTCGCCAACCCTCGGTCCATGTCCCAGAGGCGAATCCCGCCGTCCGAGGCGCTCGCGACGAGCACGCTGCCGTCGGAATCGAACTGCGCTCCGTAGAAACGGTCGTCCGCACTAGAGCCTCGAAGCGTCTCCAGTTGACCGCGCGCCAGGTGCCGAACCTGCACCGTGCCGTCCGCAGACGCCGAAGCGACACGATCGGTACCGCCAAAGGCGACACGCCACACACTGTCGGAGTGCGCGTCTTCCTCCATGATGAGCTGCCAGCCATCGACCTGGCGCCAGACGCGGAGCGATCCATCGTGGAACCCGGCGGCCAAGTATTCGCCGGTAGCGTCGAACGCCACGCTCACCGGCTCGGATTCTCCCTGTATCAGCGGGACCACCTCCACTTCTCGATCCATCGAGCAGACAATCACGGCGTTCGCTGAGGCGCCGGCAACAGTCTGCCCGTCGGGACTCACGGCGACGTCATACACCGGCGCATAGCGGCTTGCACAGATGCTCTCGGAAGGGGTGGAACTCCCGGGGGTCCAGACCCGAATGCCGCGATTGGCTGCGATAACGACGGAACCGCCGTCCGGGGTAAACGCGACGCTTTCGCTGTTGCGAAGCCCTGTGAGTTGATCGATGGGGCGTGGCACGTCATCCACGTCCCAGACGGTGACCTCGCCGCTGGCGGCCGCCGAGGCCACGCGCGTTCCATCCCGGCTAAACGCGACTCTCCGCACGACGCCATTCGCGCGTGACAAGGTCAGCGGCAGGCGTTCGCCAGTGACGTCCCAGAGCACCGTCAAGCGATCGTTGGACCCCGTGACCAACTGCGACCCATCAGGGCTCATGGCGACGTCCACCACCTCGTCGGAATGGCGTAGGACAGAGAACGGCAGACGCTGGGTCGAGATGTCCCGAGCCAATGCAACTGCCCCGGGCGCATCGGCGACGGCCGGCATTTCCATCATCAGTAGCGCAGCGGTCAAGGGATCAGTCGTCGTGGTCGCCCAAGCCAGCACACTGCTAGCCTGAGCCCGGCGGCGCTGCTCGTCTGCGTTCTGATACAAGCCGCCGATCCACACCGTGAAGGCACCCAACGCAACGAACGCCGCGGCGATCTTCAACGGCTCCGCATTGTTGAGCACGATCAAGAATAGCCGCGCGAAGAGGCCTGGAGTCTCACGGGTATCGACCGGCTCCAGCGCCGTCCCGCTCGTGAGAATCGGCAGCCAGAAGCGCTTCATGAACCCATCGTCGGGCGAGTTGCCGCGGCCAAAGTACTCGCTATGCCCGAACGGGAAGAAGCGATTGCGAAACGCCTCGCCCGTCATGCCTCGAAAACCGACGCGGCCCGCCATCCCGGTGAGCAACACGAATGCTTGGCTGAGAATCAGAACGTTGTCCTTGGTGCCACACTCGTTCACCACCCGTCGCACGCCCCTCCCCACCAACCGGTGCCAGGGAAACGACGGTTTCAGGACACTGGCGGCGAGGATCAACGTATTGACCCGCGGGCGCTGGCGCTCAGGGATCCCATCGATACCCCAGCAAACCAGGTGCGTCCCGAAGCTGTGCGCAACGATGTCAATACGATCCCAATCGTCGCCTGTGGCCAGCGCGAGGAGGTGGCGCCGGAAACGGCGGGTCACGAGCCAACGAGTTGGGGGCACGAGGAACGCGAACAGCGAGAAGTACCCGTACGTATAGTGCTCACAGCGCACCTCCGGGTCCTGCGCGTACAACAGGTTCCCGAGGGCTTCCTGCCAATGACCGAACGTGCGGATTCCGTGGACCGTCACCACCAGGTGTCGGCGATCTCCGGAACGCTCGGGGATCGGCATATCGCGCCGTGCCATGAAGTCAGGCGTGCCCTGCGGGTCGGCCCTCGACTGGCGGGCAAGACGCAGCGCACGTAGTCCAGCAAGAGCGGTGGCAGCGGCCAACAGCGCTCCGAGAGCAACCGGCCACCAGGTGGCGACCAGGCCTTCCTCCGGCTCTTCCTCGTTCTCGGGCGCCACCACGAGGCCTGGTTCCATGGGATTGCGTTCTGACCGCCAGACGCGTGGCCGCCCCGTGATTTCTATTTGCTCGGGTTGGGTCGCCAGTTCCAATCGGACGTCCACCTGCGCGGAGGAGGCTTCTCGAATTCTCACGTCGGGAGCGTCGACCGGTTTGAACCCTTCGAGTTGGAAGGAAACCGCGAGATCGGTCTCCACGGGTACGTCGGGGAAACTGAACCGGCCGTTAGCCTGCGTGTAGGTCGTAGTTACCGCCGTCCCAGTGAACGCCAGCGTGACCGCAACGCCCGGGAGCGGATCGCCATCGGGGTCAGTAACCGTCCCGGACAGGGTCCCGGACTGCCGCGGAACTGCTGTCGCGGCCGCGAGGCCAGCCAACCCCATGAGAGCCATGACCACCGCCACCGCCCCACCACGCCTGATCATCGAATGGACCATCCGGCGAACTGAACTCCCTCCGGCAGAATCGAGATCTTCACTCCAGGACTCCTTTGTACCGTAAGCCAGCCGTCTCGATCGGTTATCAGAGCGTCGTGCCGACCAGTTGAGACTGTTACGTTGCCGCCAAGGCGCATATGCCCATGGTTCGGTCGACGATCTATCTCGCAGCCGCACTCGCCTGTGGCTCTCTGTGCCTCTCGGCATCAACGCTCGGATCCCCCCAACTCGACTTCCGGGCGGCCCGCCTCGAATTGCCCGACGACCTGCGCCTGGAGCCGGACGACGGTTTCGGCAGCGCGGTCGCTGCGATCGGAGACGTAGACGGTGACGGGATTCAGGACCTGGCGGTTGGCGCGACCGGATCGGGTCCCGACGAGGGTCGGCACGGAGCCATCTGGATCCTGTTCCGGGGACCGAGGGGCGAGATTGTCCGACACCGGCGCGCAGGCCACTCGGGCTTCTTCGGACGCGCCCTTGCCGAACTCGGGGACCTCGACGGTGACGGAACCCCGGACCTGGCAGTGGGCGCCTTCGCTGACGAAGAGGGCGGCAGCTTCGCCGGCACCGTGTGGATTCTGTTCCTCGACCCCGACGGTAACATCGTGCGCTCCTCGAAGATCGGGCCAGCAAGTGCACCACTGGCGGGGCGGCTCTCGGCCGGCGACCAGTTCGGAATCTCGATCGCGAACGTTGGCGATCTCGACGGAGACGGCTCCCCAGAGATCGCGGTCGGGGCGATCGGAGACGACGCCGGTGGACGTGATCGTGGGGTGGTCTGGCTGATCCACCTTGACCCACGGGGCCAGGCCCGACGCGCAGAGCGCCTTACGGACGGGCTCACGCCCCGACTGCGCGACGGCGACAACCTCGGATCCTCAGTTGCGAGGATCGTCCCCTCCACCGGACTTCCCATGCTCGCCGTCGGCGCGCGGGCGTCGGACGCGTCGGGTACCGACCGCGGCGACATCTGGCTTCTGAAACAGGACGCAGAAGGGCGATTCGGCGACGGCCACCGGCTCGATCTGGAGCCGAGCACAGCGAGGCCGCGGGACGGCGGCTGGTTCGGTTTCTCGGCCAGCAGCGCCTCATCGATCGACGACACATCTCTTCTCGTCGGAGGTCGCGGAACCGGTGCGGGCGAACTCTGGCTCCTACGGCTATCCCCCGCCGGCCAGCTCCTCGACAGCAGCCGACTGGCGCCGGCCGAGATCGCCCCCGACGCCTTCTGGGGCTACTCCATCACCGACATCCCTGGCGAGCCTGGCCGCATCATCGTGGGGAGCCGCGGCGACGACAGCCACGGTGAGGACGCGGGCGCTCTCTGGGTCGTCGACCTACAGCGGGATTAACGCCCGGCGTCCTTCACGCGCAGGCACAGGGCCTCGAGAAGCCTCAGACCCGCCCCGTACAGCAGCCTTCGCGTGTGCTTCACCCGAGTCAGGCGGTTCGTTTGACCCGGCGCACGGACAACAGGTCTTCGTCGGCGACCCGCCGCACATCGTCAACGGTGAGCGTAAGTGCCGCCTGCGTCTTGCCCGAGGCTTTGACGAACTCGACCTCTATTCCGTCGTGCTCGTACAACTCCACGATCGCGCCGAGATCGCCCTTCCGAAGGCAGTGCTCGGGCAGATCTCTGACAAGAACCACCGAATCCAAAAGCTTGTAGCTCATCTACTTCTCTCCGGGATAGGCCGTGATCAGCCGGGGCCCATCGCCACCAGTCCTCACGATCCAGACCGTCACCACTTCGGCCGAGATGCCTCTAGGCCCGTTCAGTATCGCCCGCGCGACGTACTTCTTGCCATATGCCGTCGATACAGTCATCTCGACATCGGCAGACCGCGCGGCCGCATGGAGGTCGTCCCGTAAGCGCGTCCAGTTCCCAGAGTCGTAGCCGAGACGCGCAAAGAAGAACGCCTTGTAGCGTCCCACGGGATGATCGCTCGACAGCAAGTAGTCTCGGACCTTGACCTCATCGATGACCGCGCGCTCGGCATCAGGCAAGTGCATACCCGTACTGGACGGCCGGCGCGCCGGCCATTCCGTTCGAAGTTGAACGCCCTTACGTTCTCGCCCGCTGCGTGCCCCGCCCTCTCCCGCGACCGCGCTTCCCTTTAGCGAGCGAAGCTCGGCTCGTGCAGATGCGGGGAAGCGGGCGTGGCGCCATTGCGCGAGATGCAAGGCGCGACGACGCAGGCGATGCCAGCGGCATCGTCGAGGAGGCGCAACGCCGCAGATCGCGTGATGGCGCAGCGCACGCGACTCGCAGATGCGCGAGCCGCGCTTCGAAAAATGGCGGGGCCGACGGGATTTGAACCCGCGATCTCCGGCTTGACAGGCCGGCGTCGTAACCAGGCTTGACCACGGCCCCGCGCAATGGGCGCAGGTGTCGTACGAGACGACAAAAAATTGGTGGGCGGTACAGGACTTGAACCTGTGACCCCCTGCTTGTAAGGCAGGTGCTCTCCCAGCTGAGCTAACCGCCCGACAGATGGCGGATTTTAGCACTATCGGTCGAGTAGCGCCTTCATCTCTCGCACCGCCATTTCCATCCCCACCATGGTCGCGCGCGCCACGATGTTGTGGCCGATGTTGAGTTCAACGATCTCGTCGATCGCCACCACCGGCCCGACGTTGCGATAGGTAAGCCCATGGCCGGCCGCCACGCGCAGACCCTGCTCCACGGCGTCGGCAGCAACTGCCGCTACGCGCGCGAGTTCCTGCTCGGCGGTGTCCTCGTCGCGCTGCTCCGTGGCCTCGGCATACGCTGCGGTGTTGATCTCGATCTGATCGGCATCAGCCGCTGCGGCCGCTTCCACCTGCCGCGAGTCCGGGTCGATGAACAAGGTCACGTCGATGTCGGCCTCGTGCAGCGCCTGCACGTGATCACGGACGTGTTCCAGATCGGCGGCTACATCGAGACCGCCTTCGGTGGTGACCTCCTCAGGTCTCTCCGGCACGAGACAGACGGCGTGAGGCTTCAGCGCCACGGCAATGTCGAGCATCTCTGCCGTCGCCGCCATCTCTACGTTGAGGTGCGTCTTGACGATGGCGCACAGCGTCTGGGCATCACGATCCTGGATGTGCCGGCGATCGCTGCGTAGATGCACCGTGATGCCGTCCGCGCCGGCTAATTCCGCGAGCACAGCAGCGTGCGCGGGATCCGGCTCGGGGGCGCCGCGCGCCTGGCGCACGGTCGCTACGTGGTCGATGTTGACACCCAGCAGCACGGGTTCGGCCATGACTTCCTCTCAGGGGAATCGGGCCGAGGGAACGCCTGGCAGGGCGTCTTAGGAGGCGGCCTCGAATGCCGTGACGATATCACGGGCCAGGGACTCGATCTGGGCGGCATCCTCGCCCTCCACCATCACCCTGACAAGCGGTTGGGTGCCCGAATAACGCACCAGGACACGGCCCCTCTCACCGAGGACGGCCTCGGCTTCTTGGATCGCCCCCCCAACGCCGGGCAGTTCCTCGAGTGGTCGACGCTCGACGATCTCGACATTCTTCAGGATCTGCGGCAACCGCTGCATCACCGCGGCAAGATCAGCGAGCGGCTGGTCGGCGTCGCGAACGACACGTAGCACCTGTAGCGCCGTGCATAGCCCGTCGCCCGTGGTGTTGTAGTCGAGGAATACCGTGTGGCCCGACTGCTCGCCGCCGAGGGCAAGCCCGTCTGCCCGCATGCGCTCCACCACGTGACGGTCACCTACTGGGGTCCTTACTACTTCGACCCCCACCTCGCGCAAGGCGATGTCGAGCCCGAGATTGCTCATCACCGTCGCGGCGACCGTGGCATTGGGCAGCTGTCCGGATTGCTGCCGCTGGCGCCCGCATATCGCAAGCACATGATCGCCGTCCACGATCTCGCCGTTGTTGTCGATCAGCACGCAGCGATCGGCATCGCCGTCGAGACACACGCCAGCGTCGGCACCGACCTCACGCACTCTCGCCGCGGCGACCTCGGGATACAACGAGCCCACGCCATCGTTGATGTTGGTCCCACTCGGCTCTACCCCGAGCGCGATCACCTCGGCGCCGAGCTCTTCGAACACCGACGGGCCAACGCCGTACGCGGCGCCGTGAGCCGCATCGACCACCAGCTTCATCCCCTCCAGGCTGAATCCACGCGGCAGGGTGCCCTTGAGAAACTCGATGTAGCGTCCGCCGACATCGTCGATGCGGAGAGCCTTGCCCACAGCGCCAGCCGTCGGGCGAACATCATCGATACGGCCCGTGAACGTCAGATCCTCGATCTCTTCTTCGATCGCGTCGGGCAGCTTGAAGCCGTCGCAGTTGAAGAACTTGATCCCGTTGTCCATGTACGGGTTGTGCGAGGCGGAAATCACGATGCCCGCATCAGCGCGCAGCGCCCGGGTGGCAAATGCGATGCCCGGCGTCGGCAGGGGTCCCACGAGCAAGGCGTCGACGCCCATCGAGCAGATGCCGGCGACCAGTGCGTTCTCGAGCATGTACCCGGACAGCCGAGTGTCTTTGCCGATCAGTATCCGGTGACGGTGCTCGCCACGGCGAAACACGTGGGCCGCCGAGCGCCCGAGACGCACCGCGGTCTCCACCGTCATCGGTTCGATGTTGGCCACGCCACGGACGCCGTCCGTTCCGAACAGGCGTTGCCGCGCGGACTTGCTGCTGAATCCATCCATGACGAGAAGCCTTGTGCGGAGAGCCGGCCCGCCCCCCGAGCCGTGTTTCTCTCCCGCAGGAAAGGTACGCCAAGTGCCTACACGTTCAAACCCGTTTTGACGCGTGCTCAGACGTAAGCTATCGCTGTGACTCAGCGAAGATGTGCACGTCCAAGCTGCGCTGCGGGGTAATTGCGATCACGCGCACCCGGCGCGCCAGTTCAGCCGGGTCGAGACGAA
Organism: Acidobacteriota bacterium; assembly: GCA_029263295.1. Taxonomy (GTDB): domain Bacteria; phylum Acidobacteriota; class UBA890; order UBA890; family WLXD01; genus WLXD01. The sequence continues at coordinate 10,234 of JAJCXT010000062.1, forward strand.
TCACGGGTTCGAGTCGGTAATCGTCGGCCCTGGCCGCGAGCCCTTCAACATCGATCGTCGCAATGAAGTTCTCGGGCAGGAGATTAGCTATGACTGACGGGGGCCCCTCCAGGACAACACCGATCACAGCGGGGTTCAGCACCACTCTCGTCGCGGCGCCGACGACATTCACCTCGATCCCCTGCAACTGGAAGTTGATCGGTCTCTCCTCGATGGCAACCGTCACCTGAACTTCGCTTGCTCCCTCGAGCCGCAGCGTCGGATCCTCGGGAATCACGCGCACTGTGCGGACAAGCGATTCCTGGCGGCCTGTCACGCCTACCTTCTCGGCCGCGATCGTATCGAGCGCGGCCATCCGCGAGGCCGGGCCACTGACGGGCACCGTGGGCGGCTCCACCAGCTTGTCGTAGATCTGGTAGTCGCCATGCGGGCTGCCCTCGACCACGACGTTCACGGCCAGCTCGCGCCGCACTCGACGTTCGAGGTTAATGGTCAGGCGTGGTGGATCGATGCTCTGTACGGTGACCCCGAACGGCACGTTGATCATGTCCGGCGTCAGCAGCACGGTGTTGTCGCCTTCGAACATGTCGAACATGTCAATCCGCGGCGCCAGTTCGCCCGGCCTGAGATCACGCGTTCGCAGAGCCGAGCCGCGGACGCTCACATCGAGCGTGACCGCCAGAGGCTCCGAGAGCGCCAGGTCTCCCGGGATACTGTCGATCTGAACCGGAACGCCGGGGACGATGTGCAGCACGCTCGGATCGGGCACGACGCTCCACAAGCCAACCGCCAGCATCAACGCGAACGCTTTCAGGTACAGGTTGTCGAAGATCGCCGTCCTGAACTGACTACCGACGCTCATTCGGGCGCCTCCTGCAGCTCGTCTTCTCGAGCTGCGTGCGTCTCGCTCTCCGCAGCCGGCGCGTCCCCCTCTTCCTCTTCGGCCACGACCAGCAACTCCGTCAGCCGCCGGCGCAGCGACGCCGCGTCGAGCCGTCGCGTGATCTTGCCGTCCACCGCGAGGGAGATACCGCCCGTCTCCTCGGATACGATCAGCGTGACGGCATCGGTCTCTTCGGAGATGCCGATCGCGGCGCGATGACGCGAGCCGAGATCCCGCGACAGACGCGGGTTCGTCGTGAGCGGCAGGAAGCACGACGCCGCGGCCATCCGGTTACCCTGGATGATCACCGCTCCGTCGTGGAGTGCCGTCTGCGTATGGAAGAGCGAGAACAGCAGATCGTAGGTAATCGTCGCATCGAGCGGGATCCCCTGATCGATATAGTTGCGTAAGCCGACGTTGCGCTCGAAGACGATCAGCGCGCCGCGACGCGCCTTGGCCATCGAGGTGGCAGCGCTGATCACGTCGTCGAACGGTTCCTTGGCAATCGGCGCGGCCAGCCCGCGGAAGAACGGAGTACGGCCGAGATTCGCGAGCGCTTTGCGGAACTCCGACTGGAACAGAATCAGAATGGCGAAGACGAAGTAGGTGAAGACGTTCGACAGGACCCAGTCGACCGTGCGCAGCTCCATCTGCCGCGCAAAGATGTAGATGACGAACATCACCAGCATGCCGACCGCCATCCGCACAGCGCGAGTTCCGCGAATCAGCAGCATGCCGCGGTAGAGCACGTACGCGACGATCAGAATATCGGCGACGTCTCGCAGTTCGAACTGCGTCAGAAAATCCATCCGGCACCCTCATCCCGGATCGCCGCCGCCATATCGGCCGTCCGCCGCATGGGGCTCACATCATGCACCCGCAGGATGTGCGCTCCGCCCATGACGGCCGCTGCCACAGCGGCTCCGGTGCCCTCGAGTCGTTGGTCTGCAGGCAAATCTAACACGGCGCCGATGAACGACTTTCGCGATGGCCCCACGAGGATCGGGAGTCCGAGCGAGCGCAGCGCCGCCGTGTGGCGCAGGGCGATCAGGCTATGCTCGGCCCGTTTCGCGAAACCGATTCCCGGGTCGACCACGATCCTGTCGGGCTCGATGCCCGCGGCCAACGCCCGGGCGACCGCCGCGCGCAGTTCGCTGACAACCTCGCCAACAACGTCGACGTACTCGGCGGCGCCGTACATATCGTCCGGCGAGCCGCGCATGTGCATCAAGACCACCGCAGCCCCGCGGCTGGCCACCACCTCCGCCAGTCGTGGGTCGTAGGCGAGACCGCTGATGTCGTTCACGATCGTGGCCCCGGCATCGAGGGCGGCGGTCGCCACGGTTGCCTTCGTCGTGTCGATCGACAGCGGCACATCCACCAACTCGCGCAGGCGTTCGAGCACCGGGACGACGCGCGTGATCTCCTCAGCCGCGTCCACGGCAACACTGCCGGGCCGCGTGGACTCGCCGCCGATATCGAGCAGGTCGGCTCCTTGTTCGACCATCGCGACGCCGCGCGCGATGGCGCGTTCCCCCGCGGTACGGCTGTCGGGATAGAAGGAATCCGGCGTGCAGTTGAGGACCCCCATTAGCAACGGGCGTCGGCCGACCTCGAGTATCGAGTCGCAGCAACGCAGCTCAAAGGTCCGCCTGAGATAAGCCCGAACGGCGGTAGCCAGCTCTTCCGCCAGCCGCAGCTGGGCTGGAGGTGCCGCGAGGAGTTGCGCCCGCAGGGCCTCGATCTGAACGCTGGTGACCGCCACCACGACAACGCCATCGGTCCGTTCATCAACATGGCCACGGCCGCCGACGATTCCCACGACACGCAGCAATGCGTCGCGCTGTTCCTCTCCGACCCCTTCGAGCCGGACCAGGTAGTCGCTGTAGTGGGACGCCAGGCGACCAGCAGCAGGGCTGCCCGGCGCCAGGTCGTGCTCAGGGTCGGGCCCCCGCAGCACGAGCGGATTGTGATCTAGCCGGGCGGCTGGCTGGGGCGTCGGCCGGGTTGTGGGCTCCCCGGCCTCCGGACTCACCCGGTAAATCCCTCTGCAGGCTGCGCCGGCATGGAGATCTTCGGATCCTCTTCCGCCGCCGACTCGGAACCGGTTGTCGCGGGCGCGCTCGGTGTTGGGCCACCACCCGATCCCGGATCGAGATCCGGCAGCGATTCGCCGGCGGCCAACATCGCAACATCGTTCGCGTCCAGCACCTCGCGCTTGAGCAGTCCCTTGGCGATGGCATGGAGTGCCTCGACCTGGCCGCCGAGCAACTCCGTCATCTCGGTGTATGCGTCGTCGATGATCCGCTTGGTCTCCTCGTCGATCAACCGTGCGGTGTCGTCGGAGTACTCCGTGTGCTTCGCGAAGTCGCGGCCGAGGAATACCTCACCGCCTCCCGAGGCAAAGTTCAGCGGGCCCATGAGGTCGCTCATCCCCCACTCGGTCACCATGCGGCGAGCCAGGTCGGTAACGCGCTCCAGATCATTGCCCGCTCCGGTCGTCTGCTCCTGGAGGACAATCTCCTCGGCGATCCGACCGCCGAGCAGAATCCTGACCTGCGTCTCGAGATAGCCGCGCGAGTAGTTGTGGCGGTCATCGGTCGGCATCTGCATCGTCACGCCAAGTGCGTGCCCGCGCGGAATGATCGTCACCTTATGCAGCGGATCAGCCTCCGGCAGCAAGTGCGCAACCAAAGCGTGGCCGGCCTCGTGGTAGGCGGTAACCCGCTTCTCCTCATCCGTGAGGATCATGCTCTTGCGTTCGACGCCCATGAGGACCTTGTCCTTGGCGTAATCGAAGTCATCCGGACCCACCTTGTCGCGATCACGCCGGGCCGCGATGAGCGCCGCTTCGTTCGCCAGGTTCTCCAGGTCCGCGCCCGAGAAACCAGGCGTGCCACGCGCTACGACCCACAGGTCCACGTCGGCGGCCAATGGGATGTGGCGGCTGTGCACCTTGAGGATCCCTTCGCGACCACGCACGTCGGGCAGCTCGACCATGATGCGCCGGTCGAAACGTCCGGCGCGCAACAGCGCCGGGTCGAGTACGTCCGGACGGTTGGTCGCAGCAACGAGAATGACGCCCTCGTTAGAGACGAAACCATCCATCTCGACGAGCAGTTGGTTAAGCGTCTGCTCGCGCTCATCGTGTCCGCCACCCAGACCGGCCCCGCGATGGCGGCCGACTGCGTCGATTTCATCGATGAAAATAATGCACGGGGCGTTCTTCTTGCCCTGTTCGAACAGATCGCGGACGCGCGAGGCGCCGACACCGACGAACATCTCGACGAAGTCCGAGCCTGAAATCGAGAAGAACGGCACATTGGCCTCGCCGGCGACGGCGCGCGCCAGCAGCGTCTTGCCAGTACCCGGGGGGCCAACCAGCAGCACACCCTTGGGAATGCGCCCGCCGAGGCGCTGGAACTTCTGAGGCTCGCGGAGAAACTCGATGATCTCCTGCAGTTCCTCTTTGGCCTCGTCCGCGCCGGCGACGTTCTTGAACGTGACCTTCTTTTCCTGATTCGAGGACAGCCGCGCCCGGCTCTTGCCAAACGCGAGGGCGCGGTTGCCGCCGCTCTGCATCTGCCGCATGAAGAAGATCCAGACGCCGATCAGGATCAGCATGGGCGCCCAGCCGAGTAGCGCGGTCAGGTACGGGCTCTGCTGGGCTGCTTCTGCCTCGATCGCCACGCCGGCGTCGCGCAGGTCCTGAATGTAGCTGTCGTAACCGTCCGGAGCGACGGTCGTGAACTCCGCACCGCTCTCGAAGAGCTCGCCCTCGATGTTCGATCCGATGATCTTGACGGTGGCCACCTGACCACCCTCGACATACTCGAGGAACTTGGAGAACTTGATCTCCGTGTCCACCGTATCGGCCGTGTTGAAGACGTTATAAACGACGATCGCCACCGCGATCACCACGAGCCAAAGAGCGACCTGTTTCATGCCTGTTCCATTCATGATGCTTCCAGAGTACAACAGTGATCGAGAAGGCGGCTAGCTCGCCTGCTCGCAATCGGAGCCGCGCAGTTGGCGCCCCTGAAGCGGTAACAAGCGTAGCGTGTCGCCCTCCAGACGGGCGCGGATCCCGGGAATGTCGGCGGCAGTTTGGCGGCCACCGACAACCTCGTCGAGAACCGCGTCGAAATGTTCTTTCGTGATGCCGTGGAGATGTCCTCTTACTTGACGAAACGTCTGCCTAAGAAGTTCCATGGCGACGGGTCGAGGCAGTTGCGCCAGGCGGGGGCCAGCGAGCGCCACGCCTCCCGGGTATGCCTCGCCCAGTTCGAGCCTCGACCGTTGGGCGTCCGCCTCGGCCTCGAGGTAGAGCTCATGCTCGCGCACGATCCCGGCGAGCCGCACGATGTTCGCCACGGCGCCTGGAGCCATCGCTTCGAGCTCAGGCACGACGCGGGCACGAATGCGGTTACGACTGAAGGCTAGGTCGTCATTGCTCGCATCGCGCCGCCACTCCAGACCGCGCTCGTGCGCGTAGTGGCGCAACGCGCGACGACGCATCTCCAGCAAGGGCCGCACCACGACCAGACCGTCATGATCGACCCGCGGCTGCATCGCTGCCAGCCCGCGGAGTCCGCTGCCGCGGGCCAGGTTGAGCAGAACTGTTTCCGCCTGGTCATCGGCGGTGTGCCCGAGGGCCACCGCGTCGGCACCGAGTTCATCGATCGCACTGCGAAACGCGGCCCGACGTAATTGCCGCCAGCCCGCCTCGCGTGAACCCGTCGCGGCGACCGCCAGGGGTGCGGCAACGATCCGGCACTCCACGCCTAGCGATGCGGCGTATTCGCCAACGAACTGAGCGTCAGCGGCCGATTCGGGACGCGCCCGGTGGTCGCAGTGAATGAGCGTGAGCCTCAGTTGCGGCCGCAACTCTCGCAGAACATCGACGAGCGCGACCGAGTCGCCACCACCGCTGCAACCCACCAGAAGATGGCGGATGTCGCGCAGCACGTCGCCGTCGCGCAGTAGCGCGTCTACCGCGCTCAACTGGCTCGCGGCGGCCGGTGCTTGGCTCGACATCGTCCCTCTGGCGGGCCGTTGTGGCCCGGGCCCGCATGACAGTAAGAATGAAGGTGGCGGTGGAGGGACTTGAACCCCCGACTCGGCGGATATGAGCCGCCCGCTCTGCCGACTGAGCTACACCGCCAGAAAGAACTCGCACCGCAGGTGATCAAGCGCCCTGCCGGGCGCGCCGTCGCCCGGGTTCGGGCGGGCGAGTCTGAAAGAGGATGGTAGGAGTAGTGACCGCTCAAGTCAAAGCGCTTCTAGCTGCCTCCCCGCCACCCCCGAACCGGGTGATCCAGCTCAGCCGCCGGGGGGTTTCGCGGGTGCCGGGCCCGGTCTGCGAAGCTGCGGCCGCATCTGACCAGCGGCCGCCCGATTAGGATTGCTACGCCGTTCTACAGCCTGCCAAACTCGGTCGCGTCTCCCCCCGGATTCACAACAGGAAACGGCTTTGATGACACGCCGAGGAGTTCCGATGCGCAAGCTCACTCTGTGCCTGATCGGCGTGCTCGCTGCGAGCGCCATCGGGTGCATCAGTCACGAAGGTCAACTCGCGATTCTCCTGACCAGCGGCAGCACCGCCACGCTCAGGACCGACGCCCAGCAGGTGAACGTCGAGATCACGTCTGTCGACCTGTGGGACAACGAAGACAGAGTCTGGATCACGGTTGCCGGTGGCAGCCAGATCCATGAACTGATCGGCCTCGCTGGTCGGGCCAGCCCAATCGCCCTGCTCAACTCGATCGAGCGCGGCAACTACACGCAGATACGCATCACTTTCTCACAAGCCAACAGCAGCGTGATAACCGATACAGGCCGTCGCGACGCACTGAGGATCGACCCCTCCGGGGTAACGGTCCAGGCGCTCGCCGCTGTGGTAGAGGACGAGACGGCGAACGTCGTTCTGGAGTTGGATCTGGACTCCAGCTTGAGCCGCCGCAACAATGGCAACTGGGTGCTGCGCCCGGTCGTCCGCCAGGTCGCCTCGAGCGACCGCTAAGCGGTCGCGTCGTTCTGCTCGCCGCTTTCGAGTTGGCCTTCCGCGGCGGCAACGATAACTGCCGCCGAAGCGTCGCCGGTGACGTTGGTCGCGGTGCGCAGCATGTCCAGAATCCGGTCTACCCCGAGGATCAACGCGACCCCTTCCAGCGGTAGCCCCAGTTGCTCGAGAACCATCGCCAGCGTGATGATCCCGACTCCGGGTACCGCCGCCGCCCCGATCGAGGCCAGAGTGGCCATGAGAACGATCGTCAACTGACCGCCCACCCCGAGCTCCATCCCGTATACCTGAGCGATGAAGACCGTCGCCACGCCCTGATACAAGGCGGTGCCGTCCATGTTTATGGTCGCGCCAAGCGGCAGCACGAACGACGATACCTGCTCCGGAACCCCGAGCCCCTTGGTTACTCGATCCATGGTCACGGGCAAGGCTGCGCCGCTCGACGACGTCGAGAAGGCAACCAGTTGCGCCGGCCTGATGGCGGTGAAGAAGCGGCGCGGCGACATCTTCGCGAATAGTCGTACGGCCGCCGTGTACACCAGGCTCATGTGCAAGAGCAGACCCACCACAACGCAGGCTGCATAGAGCAGCAGTACGCGCAACACGTCGAGCCCGAACTGCCCCACCGCCACCGCCATGAGCGCGAGGACTCCGATCGGCGCGATCAGCATGACGATGTGTACGAGCTGGATCATGGCGTCGCTCACGCCTTCAAAAAAGCTCAGCACCGCCGCCTTGTGCTCCGGCCTGGGCACCATCGTCAGCGCCACCCCGAACATCACCGCGAAGAAGATGATCTGGAGCATGTTGGCCGTGGCCAGCGCCTCGATCGGGTTCTGCGGCACGATGTCGAGCAGCGTGTCGGTGACGCTCGGGCGCTGCTGCATTCTCTCGACCGAGGCATCCGCGCCAGCACTGAAATCTGCAAGCAAGCGCTCCTGCACGATCGGGTCCATGCCGGCGCCAGGCTGCACGATGTTGGCGATCAAGAGTCCGATGGTGATGGCGATGGCGGTCGTACATAGGTAGTAGGCCATCGTCCGGCCACCGATCCGCCCGAGCTTCTTGGGATCTCCGACCGTTGCGGTGCCGACCAGCAACGAGGCGAACACCAAGGGGACGACGACCATGCGAATCAGTCGCAGAAACAGGTCGCCTATCGGCTTGATCACGAGAATGCTCTCGCCCAACCAGGCCCCGAGTAAGACCCCGATCGCCATACCAATGGCTATCTGAGTGGGCAGGGTGAGTTTCTTCATTGACGCCTCGTTGGTGCTGCGCGGTCGGCTGAGCCGCCACAGCTTAGCCCAACCCGATGGAGCCTCGCCGACGCGGGCAACAAAAAAGCCCCGGAGCGTCAGCTCCGGGGCTTCGAAGTCATGCGAGCAGCTCGGTCAGGAAGCCTTCTTCTGCTTCTTGCGCGCCTTGCGGCTCTCGATGCACTCGTCCAGCGCGGTCTCCACCTGGCCGAGCACGACCTCGTCGGTGCGCCCTTGAACCATGGCGACCTCGGACACGATCAGCTGCTTGGCCTTCTCGTACATGCGCTTCTCGCGATAGGAGAGCGCCTTACGCTGGGAGAGATGCTGCAGGTTCTTCAGAACGTCGGCCATGTCGAACAAGTGACCCGAGCGCATCTTCTCAGCGTTCTCCTTGTAACGACCCTTCCAGTTGTTCTGCGTTTCGAACTCGCAGTCACGCAAATGAACGAAGAGCTTGCGGATCTGCGTCTTACCGAAGATCTTGCGCAATCCGACGGACTTGGAATTGCCCACCGGGACCATCACAGTGCTCTCGTTTGCGAGGATGCGCAGGTGGTAAAAGTCTTGGTCGAGACCGGCGACCTGAGTCTGCCGGATGTCCTCCACCACGCCTACGCCGTGGTTCGGATACACAATGTAGTCGCCAACATCAAAGCGCAAAATGGTATCCTCCGGGACACAGTGGGATGGGCCTAGAAGCAATTGACCCAGTTCCCCATGGTAGCCGAAGCACTGCCAAATTTCAATGCGGCGATGGGCCCCCAGACCCCTCCTGACAGGTCGATTCCGGGCGCTCCGCATCCGCGAAGACCGCTCTGCCGGTTGACTTTGCGGCGCTGACGATAATAATGCTGCGTCACCAGGCGATCCCCCTGGCCGCGAGGTCCGCTTTGCGGCGCATGAGGTTCGTCCGGCGCCGAGTAACTGACACGACTCGCTCACGATAGCACCGGTGACACCGATGAGCGGCGTAGCCCCGACCGCAAATCGGGCGGGAGGCTTGCCGGAACGCATCTGAGCCGAAGTCAGCTGCTCACGGAACGTGGCCGTCTTGGGGCCGACCCGTTCATGCCGGTTCGAAACTGCGCCCCGGAGCGTGCCGAAGGGAGGCCGCTCGCGGGGATCGCCTGGCCTTTTTCTGTCCGGGGCCAACGCAGTCCGCGACCCGGACCCGATATCTACCGACCGGCGACAACACTCACGCCGGGCGCCGGGCGCGCGGGCCTCAAAGCCCGGTCAGCAGCCATGAGTTCCGCGCCAACCGCCTGGAGCCTCTCGGCCAGTTCGTGCAGCGCAAGTACCGTCCCGCCCATGTCGGCCCGCCGCAGCGGACCGGCTACGTGCGGCAGCAGGAGGGAACGGTACGTGTCGCGGGGGTCGGGGCCGACCAGCACGCTCCGGCCCCAGCCGGCACCTGTCCCGGCACCGTGCCCGGCACGCGTGAGCTGGCGATGAGCTCGGCGCATGTGCGCGTTGGCCTGGTCCAGGACCCACCGCGGAGCCTTGCTGGTCTCGGCCGCCACCAGTCGCGACTGGAGCGCTCCGGCCGCCTGCGCCAGTGACCCTACGGCGCTCCAGGCCTTGTTCAGTCCCGGCACGCCGTTCGCATAGCCGAGGCGGTCCAGCTGGCCACGCACGGCGTTCAGGCCTGCCACCACGTCCTGTGCCAGGGCGCGGTAGTCGAAGGCCACCGTAGTGTCGTTTCCTAGCCGCCACAGCAACCAAGTCGCCAGCGAGGCGGTGGCACGGTGCTGTCGGTAGCCAGGGTCGCCAAACCTCTCCATGAAATCGATCGTGTCGTAGGCCGAGTGGTAAACGCCAGACGCTGCCGAGAACCCGAAGCCTATGGCCGGTACGCCCGCGATGGCGGTGAAGGGCGCGTAGTCGGAACCGCCGCCAGGCATCCCCACCGACGCTCCAGGCGTGCGAGCGAGCCACGCACGCAACACGCTGGTGCCCGGCAACACCGGGTCCGCCACCGCATCCGCGCCGGCGTGCAGCAGCGCGCGCAGCGACGGCGATGCAACAGCAGAGAAGTACGGCCCGCCAGCTATGCCGTCGAGATTGATATAGGCGACCGCGCCCTGACGGAGCTGCTCGCCGTGTTCCTCGACCCATTCGGTCGATCCGATGAGACCCCACTCTTCGGCGTCCCAAGCGGCGAACATAAGGGTACGATCCGGTCGGTTACCCGCGGCGGCTTGCTCCGCGATCACACGTGCCGCCTCGAGCATCGCCACCGTCCCGGAGACATTGTCGACGGCGCCGTGCGTCCACGAGTCGTAGTGCGCTCCGAGGATCACCCACTCGTCGGGATGCCTGGCTCCCGCGAGCGTCCCCACGACGTTGCGAATCCGACGCCAGGGGTTGTCCTCCAGCTCCACGCGCACGCGCACCGACGTGCCACTCCCGCCGAAACGGTAGCTCAGGGGCAGCCCCCCTTCCCAGCCAACAGGCACCGTGGCGCCGGGTAGATCCTGCATGAGCTGGGCCGCTGACGCATAGCCGAGAGCGACTACCGGGATCGTGGGCAATCCCTCGATGGGCACCCGTCGATCACCACCGACGAGGGCAGGCCAGCCCGGCGACGCTGGGTCGCCTGGCGCGCCAATCTTGATCGAGCCCCGCTGTACGCCATCCGCCGGACGGAACGGCCCATCCGGGTACACCGCTCCGCGCTGGAAACCGTCGTCTTCCGGGTCCGAATAGAGAATCACCGCGGCAGCCCCGGCATCCTCGGCGTTACGCACCTTGTCGCCACGGAAGATGCCGCCGTAACGAATCAACGCGACCTTGCCGTCGACAACCACACCGGCGTAGTCGAGCGTCTGGAAGTCCTGGCGACGTCCGTAGTTGGCGTACACCACCGCCGCGGTCACATCCCCGGCCGCGGAATAGCCGGCCGCCACCGGGTAGTGCTCCACGTTGGTATAGCGATCCTCCGACAACGCGACCTCGGCGACCGCCATGTTCCGAGGCTGGCGCCCCAGACGCTTCACGCTGACGGCGCGCGCGTGCGGCAGCCAGACATCGTACTCGTGTACGGTCACCTCGAGGCCCATCGACCGCATCTGATCGGCGATCATCAGAGCTGCGCGCCCTGCTCCCGGCGTGCCGGCCACACGTGGCATGGCGCCTAGCCGTCCGGCCATTCGCTCGAGTTGGTCACTGGCGGTGCCCGACGAGATCATCTCCGCCCCCGGCCGGCCGGGCGGACGCGGGTTCGCCGCCTCGCGAACCGAGCCCGAGCCCACACCAGTGGCTGGCGGCAAGGTCGCCGGTGCGGCTAGGACGATGAGGGCCGCAGCGGCGCACAAAGTGCGGGTGCCGCGCCCGTCTGGATGGGTCTCCCTGGACATGATGCTGCCAGCGTACGGAGCAGTCCTGCATGCCGTCAAAGAGGCCTGGCCACCTCTGGCCGCGCCCGTCAGGCGCTCTTTTCACTGTCGACATATCGACGGCTGTCGGCCGGCGCACGACGGCCCGGCGACATTCGCGCCCAATAGCGGCCTGTCTACGGCCCTGGATAGCTCGCCCGGCCGGCGCCGCTGGCGAATCTCCACGCTCGCGGCGAATCGGCACGCCGCTTGCAGTTTCTCACTGCGGGTCGAGTTCAATCGAGACTGCAGTCCACGCACGGTCTCGTAAAGAGCAGGTTGGCGATGCACAGGTACTACTTGGCGTCGAAGCGATGTGTCTGCATCGTGGGTATGGTGTTCTCTTTGTTCGTTGGCGATACCGTCCTGGCGATGCCCGGCAGCGGTTCCGACGGTGGGCAGGCACCGGCGGGGTTCCGTTTCTCGTCTCCCGGATCGTCTCTCGGTCTGCGGGGTGGTTTCACCCTCAACCGCGCCGGCAGCGACATCTACGACTTCTTCATCGACCAGTTCACCATCGAGCGCAGCGACTTCAACGCGCCGACGTTCGCTATCGACTACGGCTGGAACCTCAGCGAGCGCGTCGATCTGGTGCTGGGCCTCGAGTACGGTCGCGCCACCAAGCGCTCCGAGTATCGTGACTTCGTGGACCAGGATGACATCCCGATCGTCCAGGACACCCGGCTCACGCAGGTCCCGCTCACTCTGAGCGTTCGCTTCTACCTGACGCCGCGCGGCCGCTCGGTCGGCCAGTACGCCTGGGTGCCATCAACTGCCGCCGTATACGTGGGCGGCGGCGGTGGTGCTACGTGGTACCGCCTCGAGCAGGAGGGTGAGTTCATCGACTTCCGCGATCTGGTGATCTTCGAAGACGTTTTCGTCTCCGACGGGTGGACGATCGCGAGCCACGTCTTCGCCGGCGTGGACCTCAAACTGAGCTCCTCGATCGGCCTCGTGCTCGAGGGTCGCTACCAGTTCGCCAGCCACGACCTCAGCGGGAGCTTCATCGGCTTCGACCCCATCGACCTCAACGGCCTCCGTCTCATGGCCGGAGTATCGTTCAAGCTCTAGGATGTCCAAGGACCTGGGGCAGCCCCCGGGGAGGAACCTCATGCGAATCGTCATCGGTATCGTGTTGCTTGCTAGCGTCGGCCTGCCCGGGGTGGGACAGCAGGGCGCGGCTATCGCTCAGGAAATCGACCTGCAGTGGGCCGGCTGCTGGGATCTGGAGGACGGTCGCGAAGACGCGGCGGAGCTGGAGGGCGCTGACCGGCGCGTGTGCGTGGAGTTGAGCGACGCCACGCTCACCGTCGTCACGCTGATCGACGGCAGCCCCGTACGGAGCGACGAACTGCACACCGACGGTAGGCCGCGCGCTGTCGAGGACGGTGGCTGTACCGGGACGGAGCAGGCCGTGGTCTCGAGCGACGGGCATCGCCTGTACACGACCGCCGACCTCGTCTGTGACGGCGGCTCGCGGCGCCTGGCGTCCGGCATTTCCGCGCTCCTGTCGCCCGACACCTGGATCGACATCCAGGTCGTTCGCGTGGATGACGAACGCGAGTTGATGGTCAGGCGCTTCGCCCACAACGAGTCTGAGTCGCAGGGTGTCTGGGAGCAGCTCGGGCGCGGCGACCTGTCGCTTGCCGCGCGTACGGCGCGCACGGCCGCGGCGGCGCGACTCGAGATCGACGACGTGATCGAGGCGGTGCGGGTGGTGGACGCGGCGGCCGTCGAGGCTCTGTTGGTCGAGAGCGAGGCTAGCTTCGCGATTGATGCCGGAGTTCTCATTTCGCTGGCCGACGCCGAGGTGCCCGGCGAGGTCATCGACCTCATGCTCGCGCTCTCCTTCCCCGACTACTTCGTCGTCAACGAGGATCCGGGCCTCCAGGCCGGCCCCGTGGCCTACGGCTACCCCGTCGGTTTCTACGGTTACTGGAGTCCCGCCTTCGCTCCGTTCGGCTGGAGCTACTACTACCCGTGGTACCCCGTTGGGAGGCCACCCATCGGACATCGCCCCGCCGGTCGTTACGGCGGACGGGTCGTGAACGGGCGCGGCTACGCCCGCGTGGAAACGAACTCCGACGCCCCCGAGGGCGGCTTCGGTAACTTCCTCCGCCGAGGCGGCTCCAGTGTGGCTTCTGGCGGACGCGGCGGCGACAAGGGCACTCCTGGCGGGGGCACCTCCAGCAAGGCAGGCGCCTCGCGATCGGGATCCTCTAGCAAAGGAAAGTCGGGCAAGACGCGTACCGCCAAGCGCCGAAGCGGCTGAGCTGACCCCACGACAGCCTGCTAGGTCTGCCGCAACTGCAGCTGGGGACCGAGCTTCTCGTCGTTCTCGATGAGAACCATGAGTTCGCCATCCAGGATCTTCAGGAGACGCTCGCCGACGCTCTCTCGACGCCATCCTGAAAGTACGGGAATGTCGGGCGAGGTATCGCCACCGCCCAATCGGTAGCGCGCCAACGCTTCGAGGTCGCGACGGTTGGCAAGGAGACGCGAGGAGAGGTTCATCCTTGCTGCGACGCCCCGCAGTACCGCGTCGAGCAGCGCGGCGATCATCTCCACCCGGGCATCCTTCACGTGCGGAGCCTGTGCTCCCCAGTCCGGCACCTCAGATTCCGGGCGGTCCACGCCACGCCGCACCGCTTCCAGGATCGCTTGCGACGAACGGGCGGCCTCGCGTGGATGAAGACCGCGCAGTCTCTCGATCTGAGCCGGCTGTTTCGGGGCCCGCTTGGCGATCTCGGCCAATACCCGATCGGCAACCACTCGTTGCCGCGGAATGTCGCGCGACTGCGCCTCGCGCTCGCGCCATGCCGCCACCTCTTGGAGCACCGCTAGCTTGCGCCCTCGTAGGCCTCTGGCGCCGCGTACCCTCCGCCACATGTCGTCGGGTTCCGCTTCGGGCTGCACCTTGTCCATGACCGCCGTGAGTTCCTCGCGCACCCATGCTTCTCGCCCGGCGTCGCGCAGCTCACTCTCCAGCTTCTCGGTAATCTCGAGGAGAAAGCGAACGTCATCCAGGGCGTAGTCAATCTGGTCCTGGCTCAGCGGTCGGCGAGTCCAGTCCGTGTAGGCCTCAGAGTGTCCGGGCATATGACCGATGACCCGATCGACCAGACGCGAGTAGCCGATGCTGTCGCCATAACCGACGAACGCTGCTGCAACCTGCGTGTCGAAGTGTCGCTGCGGAACGCCGCCGCTGAGACCGGCGATGATCTCGAGGTCCTGCCCGGCGGCGTGGAACACGATTTCCGCCCCGCCGATGACAACATCCCACAAAGGACGCAGGTCGCTCACCGCTAGCGGATCGACGACCGCCAGAAGGTCGGGCGTCGCCAGCTGTACCAGGCAGAGCTTCGCGTAGTAGGTGCGCTCGCGCATGAACTCGGTGTCCAGCGCGATGCGGGTCGCACCTGCGAGCTGGTCCGCCAAGTCGGCGAGAGCCTTCTCATCCCTGATGTAGTGCAGTTGACGCATAGATCGTGTATCCCCGACACGATTCTAGCCGCTTCGCGCCGGGCTGCTAGCAAGCCGTTCCAAGAGTCTGACGGGCGACTAGCTGAAGTCGGCAGAGAAGGACAGCAGCGAACGTCTATCGCGCTGGCGATTCCACAGCCACATGACGCCGATGCTGCCCCAAATACCCAGCAATAACAGGCTGCCGACGACCTTGCCTTCGAGGCGGGCAATCGTCCGTCCTAGCTCGACCGACGCTCTCCACGAGTCCATGTCCAGAGAGGCAACCCTGAAGGTGCCCGGAGCCATGCGCTCAATCGTGGCCAGTTGCTCCTCGGTGTAGGGAGGCTCCGGTACGGCGGTGTCGTCGTACACGTAGGCGCCGACCATTCCGCCGGCCAGGCCCGCACCCCACAGAGTCGCCCAGAGCAAGGCGAGCAGCAGCACAGCTCTCCCCCAGGGAAAGGTGGCCCGCTCGACCTCAGCAGCGTCGGGTTCATCAGGCATTTCGGTACGACCTCCGCACAACCACTCTCCAGGGCCTCTTCTGTCCCTGGATGTCTTTAACTAGGACTTGCTGCTTAATCATGTCCTACCCTGACTATCGACGACAAGGGATTTCGTGCGAAATTGACATAAAGATGGCCGACTCGAGGTCGGCAGACGGGGACGGCGCGACCGATTGGGCAGGTGTAGACTCGCTGGATGCCATCGACCGCGACCACCGCCCCGACGCCCGGCCTCACCATCACGGACCGTCGCCTGGGGACCTATGACCGCGGCATCGCAGGGCCGACCATCGTCGTCGTCGCCGCGCTGCACGGCAACGAGCCTTCGGGCGTCGTGGCCTTTCGCAGAGTTATCGAGCGGCTGCAGGAACGCGACACGCCCTTCCGTGGTCGCCTCGTAGGACTCGCGGGAAACCTGCCGGCCATCGCACGGGGCGAACGTTTCATCGACGAAGATCTCAACCGTATCTGGCAGCCAAGGCGGATCGAGCGCTACGCGGATACGCCTCGGGATAAGCGCTCGGTCGAAGCCACGCAACAGGCGGAGCTGCTCGACCAACTTGACAGTGAACTCGAGCGGGCCGATGGCCTGGTGCACTTCCTCGATCTGCACACGAGTTCGGCCGAGGGCAAGCCCTTCGTCTGTATCGGCGACACACTGCGCAACCGGGACTTCGCGACTCGTTTCCCGGTCCCCGTGATCCTCGGGCTCGAAGAGCAGGTGGACGGCGCCCTCCTCGAATACATCAACAACCAGGGCCACGTGACCGTCGGCGTCGAAGCGGGTCAGCACGACGACCCGTCCTCCATCGACTTCCACGAAGCGTTCCTGTCGCTGGCGCTGGTCAGCGCGGGCTGCGTGGAGACCGCCGAGCTGCCACGCTACGAGGAGATGCGCGCGCGGCTTCGCGCGGCCGGTGCGGCACTCCCGCGTGTCCTCGAGGTCCGCTACCGGCATCCAGTTGCCGCGGCCGATCGTTTTCGTATGCGGCCCGGGTACGAGAACTTCCACCGGATACGGGCGGGCGAGGCGCTGGCAGATGACGAGCGCGGCGACGTACACGCACCCGAGACGGGCCGGATCCTCCTGCCCTTGTATCAGGGACTGGGCGACGATGGCTACTTCCTGGTACGCGAGTTCGCGCGCTCCTGGCTCGCCGTCTCCGCCCTGCTACGCCACCTGCGGTTCGGACGCCTGGCACCGTGGCTTCCGGGCGTGCACGTCCACGAAGATGACGCCAACACACTCGTGGTGGATCGCCGGGTTGCACGCTGGTTCGCGGTCCAGGTGTTCCATCTACTCGGCTACCGGAAGAAGCGCGATGGCGGTGACCACCTGCTGTTCTCGCGTCGTGTAGAGCCGGCCTAGCAGCCCGTGGGAGAGCTTCGTGCGCGGCTACGGCTGTGGCGCCGGTGCGCGCTGGTAGCGTAGAGTCACCGCGCCAGCCACCAACCACCGGAGCGTCGCCCGTGATCACCGATCGCAACCGCCGCCAGTTCCTCCGCGACGGCCTGCTCGGCCTCGCCGCCTGTGGTGTGAGACCAGGCCTGGCTCACGCCGCCGCCTCGTTCGCCGGGGCGCGACCAGTGCGCGTGCGCGGCCGCGTGCACAGCGACGGAACGGGGCTCGCCCGGGTGGCCATCACGGACGGATTCGACGTCGTTACGACCGCCGCGGATGGCACGTTCGAGCTGATCACCACGTCGGCCGCGGACTTCGTCCACCTCAGTGTCCCTTCTGGCTACGCGATCCCGCGCAGCCCGATCGGCACTGCCGCCCACTACGCGCCGATCGTCGGTGACCGCGGCGATGAAATGGCAGTCGAATTCGACCTGGCGCGAATGCCTGGTAGCGGCGATCACCACAGCTTCATTCTGGCGGCTGATATCCAGACGAAGGTCGCCGAAGAGATGGCCTGGTTCCACGCCCAGACGGTTCCGGACGTCGTCGCAACGCGTGCCGGACTGGGCGAGCGCGACGTGTTCGGTATTGCCTGCGGCGACATCATGTACGACAACCTCGGCATGTATGGGGAGTACGAGCGCGGTGTCACCGCCATGGGCATGCCGTTCTTTCAGGTGGTCGGCAACCATGATCTCGATCTCCCCTCGGGCACGGACAAGGCCTCGACCCGCACGTTCTGCAGTCGTTTCGGCCCGCGCAGCTACTCCTTCAATCGCGGCGAAGTGCACTACGTGGTGCTCGACGATGTGATGTGGCACGGCGCTGGCTACATCGGCTATCTCGACGACCAGACGGCCACCTGGCTCGCCGCCGATCTCGCACTGGTCGCGCCCGGCCGCACGGTCATAGTCGCAGCCCACATACCGCCGCTCAGTGGCCTGATCGAACGCGCTGCGTGGAGCGCGGAACCGAATTCGCTGTTGAACCGCGAGTTGTTGTACAGGCTGCTCGAGCCGTACGACGCCCACGTGCTAAGCGGCCACACACACGAGACCGAGCACCGTAAGGAACACGGCGTACAAGAGCACATCCACGGCACCGTATGCGGGGCATGGTGGACAGGCCCGATCTGCGCTGACGGCACGCCCAACGGCTACGCGGTGTACGACGTGGCCGGCAGCGAAGTTCGCTGGCGCTACAAGGGCACCGGCCTAGCTGCCGATGAACAGATGACGCTCTACCAGCGCGGCGCCGACCCGACGGCTCCCGACGAGATCGTGGCTAACGTCTGGAACTGGGACGAAGACTGGCGGGTAGCCTGGTACCTGGAGGGCGAGCCCATGGGACCGATGGCCCGCCGGAGTGGCTACGACCCGCGTGCCGTCGAACTGCACACCGGCCCCACTCTGCCGACGCGGGCGACGTGGGTCGAGCCGTATCTCACCGGCCATCTCTTCTACGCCCCCGTGGCGCTGGACGCGGGACGAGTGACGGTGGAGGCGACGGACCGCTTCGGCACTGTCTTCACCTCGTCGCTGTAGCGGATTCAGTCGACGTAGATGTCGGGCCACTGGTCGTTGCCGGCAAAGTACGTGAGACGTACCGCGTCTTGCCACGGTGTGCCCACGCGCCAGGCGTAGATGTCGTAGTCGGCGCGGTCGTGCTCATGCCCTTCCTCGCTGGCCGCCCAGACCATCCAGGCAGCATCCTGCGACAGCGTCGGGAAGTACTCATGACTGCGAACGCCCGGCAGGTCCATGAAGACTTCCGCGCTGGAACCATCGGCGCCGCCGCGCATCACTCGGGTGCCGCCGTTGCCACTGGCGTCCATCCACAGAAGTTCGTCGGTTCCCGGCACCCAGGTCGTCTGGCAGACGTGATGGTCGGTCAGACGACGGTACTCACTGGATTCCGGCGTCAACACGATCGCGCCGTGGTGGGCGATCGCGACGGCCAACTTGCTGCCGTCCACATGCAACTCGGGATCCCAAATCTCGCGCCCGTCGGTGAGACTCTCTGAGTCGAACAACAGCCGCTCCGCCTCTGTCTCCAGATCGAACTCGACGACCCGGCCACCGCGCGCGAAGACGATGGTGTCCCCAGCCGGCCCCCAGGTCGGATGGTAACCGCGACGCGCAATGCGGCGTTCAGCGCCGGTCGCCAGGTCGAGCAGCATCACGTCCCAAGCGTCCTTGTTACGGAACGACACCCAATCGCGGCGACTCCGCATGAACACGAGTTCAGTGCCATCCGGCGAGAAGCGAGCGCCAAAGTCGACCTTCGCGTCGTCCGTGACCTGTTTCAGGCGACCGGCGGGCAGCTCCAGCAGGTACAACTCGTGGTTCCCGGAGCGATTCGAACTCCACACAATGCGTCCCGTGAACTCACGCCCGAGTTCCTGCCAGCCCGCCGCTTCGGCGCTGCGGTCGAGCGCCAGGTCGTCAGATTGCGGCGCCACCCACCCCGTTACCAGGCGAGTCGCGAGCCCCCTGCCGCCCGGCGAGACGAACCACGCCGATGCGGCCGCCACACCAGCGGCCACGGCGATGCCTACGACTACGCCGTGTCGCATCGTCGAGCTCTGCCGGACATGCGGCGCCCCTCGGCCAATCGGCCTATTCCGACTCCTCGGGCAGCAGTGAAACCTGCACGTAGTTGTCCATGTCGAAGTAGCGCAAGGCAGTCTGCCGCACGCCCGCGGGAGTGATGTCCGTCAACGAGTCCTCGTACTCGAGAATCTCGCGCGGGTCCTTGCCCCGATCGTAGGCGTCCACCAGTTGCCCCAGCCAGAAGCCGTTCTCCACCAGCGACAGTTCATACGACCGGCGGAAGCTCTCGGTCACGGCGTCGACCTCAGGCTGCTCCGGCGCGGCAGCTTTGAGTCGCTCGATCTCGGAGAATACCTCGCCGGCGAGCTCATCCACGCGATCGGGGTCCGAGCCGAAGGTGATGGCGACGGAATACTGGGAGTAAGGCCGGTCCACCACGGAGGCCGAGACCTGCACTCCGTACGTGCCACTCAGATCCTCGCGCAATACCCCGCGCAGGCGCGTCTGCAGCACCTCAGCCATCGCGGCCATCGACTCGTTCTCCGTGTCCACGTCCTCGGCAGGCCCCTCGCCGCTGAATACGATGGTGGTCAGGCTCTTGGGCTCGACGCCCCGGACAACCGTCTTCTTCACGACGCCGCGCGGCATGCGAATGCCCTCATCCACCCATTCCTCTTCGCGGCCGAAACCAGGCAGGCTGCCGAGGTACTTCTCCACCAGCGGACGGAGCACGTCGAGATCGACGTTGCCGACGATCACGAAGGTGAAATCGCTCACGTCGCCGAAACGATCGACGTAGAACAGATACGACTTCTCCAGGTCCATCTCGTCGAGCAGATCGGTCGAGAGCGGACGCCGGCGCGGGTGGTCCTGGCTCATGGTCCGCTGGATCGTCTCCTGGAAAGCCGCCTCGGGGCTCACGTCCCGATTCTCGAGGCTGACCGCCATGCGCTCGCGGATCATGTTGAACACGGTCTCGTCGGCGCGAGGCTCGGTGACCGTAAGATAGGCTAGCTGGAACATCTGCTCGAGATCACGCGGCGCAGCCGCCCCGATGAGGCCCTCCTCCAGAGGGCCGATGATCGGCCTCACCTGGGCCACCTTGTCGGACAACAATGTTGTGATCTCCCGCTGGCTGAAGCCACCAAAGCCGCTCGACGCTACAACCTGTACCGCGCTCGAGGCGGCTACCCAGTCCTCGTCGGGAACCAGCGAGTATCCCCCTGGACTGATCGCGCGCAACAGCACCTGCTCCTGGCGGAACTCGGTTGGCTTGATGACCACGCGGACACCGTTGGAGAGCATCCACTCGGTTACGCCGATCTCTTCCACCGTCGTCTCTTCGACGATCCGGCCGGCCTCGGGTTCGACAGAAATCAGCGGACGATCGACGGTGGTGTCGATGTAGGGGCGCAGCCAATCCGTGTCGCCCAGATCCATCGCGGCCACAAGTTGCTCTTCGGTGGGCAGCTCCAACCCCGGCTTGTCCGGTGTCGTCACGAGCACCACCCGATCATCGTCGAGCAGCCACTCCTGCCCTACCCGATTAACCTCGTCGAGTTCGATGCCGGGCATGAACCGCTGGTACAGCGCCCACTCGTAGTTGATTCCAGGTGTGGACTCACCCTCCAGGAACGCGCGCGAGAACTCCTGCGCGAACGATCCCGAGTCCTGCACCTCCTGATCGGAGTGGATGTTCTCGAAGATGCGCATCAGCTGGCTCTTCTCGCGGCCGAGCTCTGTCTCCGTAAACCCGTGGCGGGCAACGCGCTCGAGTTCCGCGAAGATGGCCCGCAGCCCCGCCGGGACCCCGCCGTCAGGGACTCCAGCACCCATCACGAACGCCTCGGAACTGGGCACGAAGATGGCCTGACTCGCGCCCGCGCCGAGAAACGGCGGATTGGGAGCCTGTGCCTGTTCCGCCAGGCGGCGGTTGAACATACGCGCGAAGAGCGCCTCGATCATGCTGCGGCGGTAGGAACCGTGATAGGCCTGACGGCGCAGCGGCTGGAACTGGTAGAACTCGACCGTGGACATCGTCGCTTCGGGATCCGTGACGATCGAGAAGCGCGTACCTTCGGACTCCGCGAGCTGCTCGTATTCGCGCGGACGAGCGTCCTCGGGCCCCGGTTCCAGACGGCCGAAGTGTTCGCGGATCTTCCCCTCGATAGCATCGGCATCGAAGTCGCCGACCGCGATCACTCCCATCAGGTCGGGGCGGTACCACTCGCGGTAGTAGCGACGGACGGCCTCGTGATCGAACTCCCTCAACACGTCGATGTCGCCGATCGGCAGTCGCTCCGCATAGCGCGACCCCTCGAAGAGCACCGGCAACTGCTGGTCGCGCACGCGCGAACCGGCACCGAGCCCGAGTCGCCACTCCTCGATTACGATGCCGCGCTCCTTGTCGATTTCCTCGGCGTCGAACGAGACGTTATGCGCCCAGTCCTCGAGAATCTCGAAAGCGGTGTCCACGATCTCTTCGCGATCGGTCGGAATGACGAGGAAGTAGTTGGTGTTGTCGAAGCCCGTCGAGGCGTTCACGTGGGCGCCGAACTGCATTCCGAACGACTCGAGGACCGTCACGAGTTCCTGGCCAGGGAAGTTCTTGGTGCCGTTGAAAGCCATGTGCTCGACGAAGTGCGCCAGACCGAGCTGATCCCGATCCTCCTGCATCGAGCCCGCACGAACTACGAGCCACAGCTCGGCGCGCTTGGCCGGGTACGTGTTTTCACGAATCCAGAAGCGCAGCCCGTTCTCGAGCTGGCCCACGCGAATGCGCGGATCCACCGGCATGTCGGCGTCCAGGCCGACATCAGCTGCGGCGCTCGGATCGGACGGACGCGTAAGCCGATCGATCGGCTGCGGGCCCTGGGCGAGGGCGAGATCAGAAGTGGCCAGGGCACCAGCCAGCGCGAGCAAGGCAAGAAGTCGGAATCGGTTCACGGTCAGTCCTTTGGTCAAACAGGGAGCGCAGTCCGTTCCATGATCGAACACTGGCTCTCACGGGTCTAGTTCTTACTTCGCTGGCTGGGCAGGTCGCCCACGAATTTGAAACTCTTCCGTCCACTACCTCGTTACACATGGTACTATTTGCCACCTAGTACTGGGCAATACCTAGGAGAGGCATTTCGTGAGTACCCAACGACAATCTGAGTGGCTGTCCCAAACGCGGCGCGGGCTGCTGGAGATAGCCGTTCTCGCACTCATCGAGCGCGAGAGCACCTATGGCTACGAGATCGTGACGCAGCTCAGCGCACGGCCCGCACTGGCCGCTGGCGAGGGCACCATCTACCCACTGCTGCGCCGCCTCCGACGTGATGGCCACCTCGAGACTGCCTGGCGCGAGTCCGAAGCCGGTCCCCCGCGTCAGTACTACGCGCTATCCGCCGCCGGGCGCGCCCACCTCGAGACCCTGCGCCGCGAGTGGCAGTCGATCGTGGAATCCGTCAACGCCGCTTTGAACCCCGATGAATCATCATGACCAAACACGACAATCCTGTAATCGGACGGTACCTCGATGAATTCGAGCAACAGATCCTGGCGGTCGACCCCGCCGAGCGAGCCGAAATGGTGCGCGAGATCGAGAACCACATTGCAGAGGCAACCCACGCCGACACGGAACTCTCGGTCGTCCTCGAAAAGCTCGGACCCGCCGCGCGGCTGGCGGATGCTTATCGAGCCGAACTGGCTCTGAACAGCGCCAGCCCGAGGCGCTCCTGGGCGCGAACTCTAGGCTTCCTGGCCTTGTTGGCGACAACATCCCTGCCGTCCTTCTTCGTGGTCTCGATCCTCGGCATTCTCGGACCCGGCTTCATGCTCATCGGCGTCGTCGCGATGGTCGCCGGACCGCTCAACCTTATCCTCCCGGGCGTCGTCGAGATCAGCGCGCCGTGGCCGTCGCCGCTGGCGGAACTGTCGGTCCTGTGGCTCGGGGTAGCCCTCGTCATCTTCGGCACGATCGTGTCTGGAGTTCTGTGGCTCTACGTCCGCTTCATGCGCGGCGTGTTTCAGCGCGTGCTGAGCACCGTGCGGCCAGCGCACGCCTGACTCCAAGGTTGCGCGAACAACTTCGCTCTCGGCTACATCCAATGGCCCTTGCCGCGCTATCCTGTCGCCTCTTGCCGGAGTGGTGAAATGGCAGACACGCGGGATTCAAAATCCCGTGGGCGCAAGCCCGTGTGGGTTCGAGTCCCACCTCCGGTACTTTGCATCGCTCCTAGACGCTCCCGCGCGCGTAACCCGGATGCCAACCTGCATCTACTGCAAGACCGAGACAAGCGCACGAGCCCGAAGCCCATATCTGGCCCGAGTCGGCGCTCGGCGACATCTCACCGATCCGGCACGAGCGGGGGCATGGATCGACGCCGGCCACGGTGGTGGAAACTGACATGGCCAAACTCCAAGCGTCTAGGTGTCCACCAGACTGAGGCAACTCCAGCCTCAGACTCGGCTGATCATCGGCGATGGGCGCCTCTCGACTATTCCTCAATCGCTGCATTTACGGAATTCAACAACAAGAAGTCAGCCTGTGCGTACTGAGGGTAGAGCGCTTTCATCCTTTCCATTGCCTCGGCTCGCGTGGCCGCGCCGTCGATGGTGCCTTCAAAGTGCTCGATGTACTTCTTCACCTCGGCGAATAGGCTGATGTCCGAGGGCTGTCCGTGTCCCGGGTACACCTGTGGATTCAGCGACTCGAACCGTTTCGAGAACTCATCCAACTGCCTCTTCCAGTTCACCATGCTCTTGCGATCGATCGCGAGCCAGGGATGGACGCGGTTGTAGCAGAAGTCTCCGGAAAAGAACGCGTTCAGGTCCTCGCTGTAGATCGTGGTCAGGTGCTCGCATTCCGCGCTGTCGTAGGCGCTTTCGAGTTCAAGCGTCGCCCCATTCCGCAGACTCAGTACGGTTGAATCCAGAATCTCGATGTTGCCTTCGTAGTCGAAACCACCCGGGTTCTCCGTGGTCTGTGGTTTCATGGCTGGCTCATTGTCCAACCAGCCGATGCCCTCCATGAAGGTGGAGAAGTTGATGATGTCGTCCTTGACCTCTCGTCGCGTTACCACGATCGCGGCATCGGGGAATTCAACGCTCAGCACCCCTGCTCCGATGTAGTGGTCAGCATGCCCGTGGGTGATGAGAATGTGCGTGAGGTCCTTGCCTTCGGCTTTGACAAAGGAGGCCAGGCGCCTGGCCTCCTCGCTGTTGCGTAGACAGTCCACGAGGATTGCACTGTTATCGTCAGTGAAGAGGTATGAGTTCACGTTCGCTTCCACACCGTTGTAGACCGAGAGTTCGCTGTTCTTCATCACAAGTCTTCCAATTCGTTCGTGAGTGTTGGAGAGGAGTCCGGGGACTAGGCCGACGATCGGAGTGGTGGCGTGCGGCACGCCTCCGGTAAGGTCGAATAGGTCTTGCCTGGGCAGTATCACATGGGAACCAAGTTCTCTCTACGCACTTCGCGGGAACCAAGTATGCTCCAGATAACCGTCACGACCGATGCAGAAACCGGCCTATGTCCCGTCCGTAGCGTCCTCACTCCCGTACTGGGGAAGTGGAGCACACTGGTCCTTCTGGCGCTGGAGGATGGGCCGCAGCGGTTCTCATGGATCAAGCGCACCATTGGCGATGTCACCTCCCGAGTGTTGACCGAGAAACTTCGGACCCTGGAGCGCGACGGACACTTGGCGCGGCATGTCGATGCAGGTTCTCCCGTCAAGGTTAGCTACGAACTGACATCGTCGGGTCGAGCGCTAGTGGCCCTGTACCGCCCGCTAGCAATCTGGGCGGAGGAGAGCTTCGAGGCCGTCAAACGAGCTCGAGTGAAGTACGACGCCCGCTGATCGCCACGGTCGGCTCCCATTCTACCGCTGCCCCGGTATCGCCGTCATCGACATCCGCTCACGGGAATCCGATGGGAACTCCGCTCGCGGTACCTCGCAGTACATGGTACTGTCCACCGCAATGTACTAGGCAACACACAGGAGCGGCCCGTGAGCGCCAACCGACAAACTGAATGGCTAGCGCAGACGCGGCGCGGATTGCTCGAGATGGCAGTTCTCGCGCTGATCGGCCAGGAGAGTACGTACGGCTACGCGATCGTGACGAAGCTGTCCGACCAGCCCGCTCTGGCCGCCGGCGAGGGCACGATCTATCCCCTGCTGCGACGTCTGCGACGCGATGGCCTGCTCGAGACGAGTTGGCACGAGTCCGACGCCGGACCGCCACGCCA
>JAJCXT010000063.1 GCA_029263295.1 Acidobacteriota bacterium
GACTCCAGCGAAACTCCGGGTCCTTGGCCCAGCCCTTGATCACGCCGGCCAGTCCGTCGCCCATCCTGGTGAAGCTCATTGCAGCAGCATCGCATCGCCGTAGGAATAGAAGCGGTATTCGTTGTCGATCGCCTCGGCGTATGCGGCGAGCAACCGCTCCCGACCGACCATCGCCGCAGCGAGCAGGATCGGTGTCGAACGCGGCAGGTGGAGGTTCGTGATCATCGCACCGACCACGCGGAAGCGGTAGCCCGGCGAGATGAAGATGTCGGCCCGATCGGCGATGGCAACCAACCCTGGCGACTCTTCCGGGGGCCCACCTGCGGAGCCATCCAGGCCCGCGACACCCGCGGCATGCTCGAGGGCGCGCACCGAGGTCGTTCCGACGGCAACGACCCTGCGCCCTTCTCGCAAGGCCCGGTTCACGGCCTCGGCGGTGGTCACCGGAATGCGATAGGACTCGCGGTCCATGACATGCTCTTCCACCCGGTCCACGGTGACCGGACGAAACGTCCCGGGGCCAACATCGAGGGTGAGAAAGGCGGTCTCGACACCCTTGCCACTGAGAGCCTCGAGTAGCTCCGGGGTGAAGTGCAGCCCGGCGGTCGGCGCCGCGACCGCGCCCGGTTCGCGCGCATACACGGTCTGGTAGCGCTCGCGATCGAACCCTCGACGGGCCTCCCCGCCGTCCGGGTGGATGTAGGGCGGCAGCGGCATGGCACCGTGTTTCTCCAGCCATGCGTAGACATCCACGGTGGGATCGAACGCGAGGCGTCGTACTCCTCCGTCGAGTTCCTCGACCACCCGGAGTCGATCGTCACCCACACTCAGCTCCTCGCCAGCGCGGACTCGCTTGGCGGGGCGCACCAGGGCGCGCCATTCCGCGGGGTTACCGGCTTCCGGGGCAACGAACAGCAACTCCACCGCACCGCCAGTGGCGCGGCGGGCGTTCACACGGGCCGCAAGAACCCGCGTGTCGTTCATCACCAGCAGATCGCCCGGCACCAGCAGGTCTGGCAACTCGGCGAACACGCGGTGCTCGGGGCCGGCCTCGCCTGCGCGCCGCACGACCATCAGCCGTGAAGAGTCGCGCTGATTCTCCGGCTCCTGGGCGATGAACTCCGACGGCAGTTCGTAGTCGAACTCCTGCATGCGCACGGGCTAGCCGTCCTACCAGAGAGGTGGTTGCGCTGAACCATCCGGGCGACGCTTGATACCGAAGTGCCGATAGGCCTTGTCGGTCGCGATGCGGCCACGATGAGTGCGCTGCAAGAATCCGAGCTGAATCAGGTACGGCTCGTAGATATCCTCGATCGCCGCACGATCCTCGCCGATCGAGGCGGCGATGGTGTTGAGGCCTACCGGACCGCCCGAGAAGTCGTTGATCACCGTCAGTAGCAGGCGCCGATCGATCTCGTCGAAACCGATTTCGTCCACCTCGAGGCGGTGCAGAGCATCACGAGCGCCGCTCTCGTCGATGTTGCCATCGCCCTCGACCTGAGCGTAATCACGTACCCGCCGCAGCAACCGGTTCGCAACCCGCGGTGTACCGCGCGAGCGGCGCGCGATCTCGTGGGCGCCCTCCGGTGTGATCGGAAGATCGAGAATCTCCGCCGAGTTGACGACGATCTGCGCCAGTTCCTCGACGGTGTAGAAATCGAGCCGGAACACGATGCCGAAACGGCCGCGCAAAGGTGAGGTCAGCAGTGCGGCGCGCGTGGTGGCTCCAACCAGGGTGAAGCGCGGCAGCGGCAGTTTCACCGACCGTGCGCCCGGCCCCTCACCGATGATGATGTCGATCTGGTAGTCCTCCATCGCGGGATAGAGGACCTCCTCGATGGAGGCCGACATGCGATGAATTTCATCGATGAACAGTAGGGCGTCGGCTTCGAGGTTGGTGAGAATCGCCGCCAGGTCACCCACCTTCTCGATCACCGGCCCCGCGGTCGAGCGCAGGGCGGCGGTCATCTCGTTGGCGATGATGTTCGCGAGCGTGGTCTTGCCGAGTCCCGGCGGGCCGAACAGCAGCACGTGGTCGAGCGGCTCCTCACGCTTGCGCGCCGCCTCGATGAAGACGCGCAGATTGTCGACGATGCGCTTCTGACCCACATAACGATCTAGCGTCCGCGGACGCAGCGCGGCGTCCAGGCGATCGTCGCCAGAGACGATGTCTGGAGTTACGAGGCGATCGGTCATTTGGCCAGTGCCCGCAGGCTTTGCCGCAGCAGTTCTTCGAACTCGGTAACGTCATCGCCCAATTGGGCGAGCGCCGCTTCGGCGTGGGGGCGCTTGTAGCCGAGGTTGAGCAGCGCCGAGAGCACATCTTCCCTGACGCCGGCCGGGCCGGTCGCGTCGGTAGGCATGATCTTCACTACCTTCTCTTTCAACTCGAGCGCCACCCGCTCGGCCGTCTTCTTGCCGACGCCGGGGATGGTGGTGAGACGGGCGACGTCGGCATTGGCGATGGCGCGCACCAGGATCTCGACCTCCATGCCGGAAAGTACCGTGACCGCCAGCTTCGGCCCGATGCCAGAGACGCTGATCAATGCCTCGAACAGCGACTGCTCCGCGGCGCTACCGAAGCCGTACAGTTCGATCGCCACGTCGCGCACGTGCGTGTGAATACGGAGGTCGATCTCGGCTCCGGCCGCCGGCAACTCGTAGTAGGTGGAGAGAGGCACGCTGACCTTGTAACCGACACCACCGACATCGACGATCAGGGCAGCCGTGTCCTTGCGCCGGAGAGTGCCACGCAGCGCGCCGATCATTTGCCAGCCGCCTTGTCGAGCGCGGCACGCGCCTGGGCGTGCATCGGCCGCGTGTGCGCGTGGCAGAGAGCTATTGCCAGCGCGTCGGCGGCATCCTGAGCTGGGACCTTGTCTAGGCCCAGCAACATCTTCACCATGTGCCCAACCTGTTGTTTGTCCGCCTGCCCGTAGCCAGCGACAGCCTTCTTCACGGCCCGAGCCGCGTACTCGTGAACCTCGCCGCAGCGCCCGGCAGCGAGCAACAGCACACCGCGCGCCTGCCCGAGCACCAGAGCGGAACGCGGATTCTTAGCCATGAAAACCTCTTCGATCGCCGCTTCGTCGGGCGCATACTCCTCGACCACCGTCACCAGTTCCGCGTAGAGAAGGTCGAGTCTGCGGACCAGCGGCAGGTCCCCGGACACACGGATGACACCGTAGTGCACGGCACGTGAGCGCTGCCCGTCAGAGTCGACCACGCCAAACCCCGTGGCGCGCGACCCCGGATCGATGCCCAAAATGCGGGCCACCGGACTCCCCCTTACCAGCTGGCGCCGGTCACCTCACCCCGCGGCGACCTGCTCCATGACCTCTTCCGAAATGTCGGCGTTGGTCCAGACATTCTGGACATCGTCGTGATCGTCGAACTCTTCCATCAGCTTGATGCAGCGCTCGGCAACCTTACCCTCGAGCGACATCATGTTCTGCGGCAGCATCGCCAGCTCGCGGCTGACGATCTGAACGCCGGCGGCGTCGAGCGCCTGCGCTACGGCGTGAAAGTCATTCGGCGCCGACAGGACCTCGTACATGCCCTCCGCCGCCGTCACGTCCTCAGCGCCGGCTTCGAGCGCCGTCATCATCAACTCGTCCTCGTCGATGGTCGACGCATCGACAACGAACAGGCCCGCTTGCTTGAACATCCACGCAACACTGCCCTGGTCGCCGAGGTTGCCGCCACCCTTGTCGAAGATCTTGCGCATCTCCGGTACCGTGCGGCGCCGGTTATCGGTCGTCGCCTGGACCATGATCGCCACGCCACCCGGGCCGTAGCCCTCGAAGGTGACCTCCTCGTAAACGACGCCCGAGATCTCGCCCGTGCCGCGCTTGATCGCCTTCTCGACATTGTTTACCGGGAGGTTCTCGGCCTTGGCGCTCTCGATGGCAGTGCGCAGCCGCGCGTTGCCCTCCGGGTCGCCGCCGCCCTCGCGCGCAGCCACGGTGATCTCCTTCACCAGGCGCGAGAAAATCTTGCTCCGGGCGTTGTCTTTGGCACCCTTCTTACGCTTGATCTTCGACCATTTGGAATGTCCCGACATCGCCCGTTTCCACTCTCGTTGCAGTCGTTATCTCGTGAACTTGACGATGCTAACACGCTGTCTACCACGCTCGAGACACAGGTAGAACGGCCACAAATCCGTCGCAACCGGTTTCAGGCGCGTTAGGATCGGCCTTCTGAGCGCCCCTCTCATCTGGAGGATCTTCCATGGATGCTTCGTACGTCCGTATGGCCGGGATACTGCTTCTGCTCACCGCCGCGACAGCGCGCCCCCCGGGGGTGCAACCCAACG
Organism: Acidobacteriota bacterium; assembly: GCA_029263295.1. Taxonomy (GTDB): domain Bacteria; phylum Acidobacteriota; class UBA890; order UBA890; family WLXD01; genus WLXD01. The sequence goes on from JAJCXT010000063.1 coordinate 4,316, forward strand.
GCTCGCGAACCGGAGAGCGCGCCGTTTCCGACACGCGTGAAACCCGACTGAACGGGGTCCGTGGAGAGCTGCTGGCGCGCGAGTACGATGTGCGCCCGGCCGGTGCTTCTCGCTGGCAAAGTCCGAACCGACGGCAGGAACTCCGCTTTCGATATGACGCGCACGGGTTCTCCGTGGAGTCTCGCGTCCCCGACGCTGCCGCCTGGCAAGCGACGTTGCGCATCCGTTCCATCACCCTGGGGACCATGCGACTGGAGCCCACAGACAATCCGGCGGCCGAGATCGACGGACCGCAACTGGTCCTTCGGCAGCCTGGTTTCGAAGTCTCCTACAGGAACGACCCGGTCGGCATGCGCCAGACGTTCCTGGTGACCACCGCTCCGGACAGCTCGGATTCCACCGCTACGCACCTACGCGTGTCCATCGACGTCGGCGGAGACGTGACACCGCAGCCGTCGGCCAACGGCGTGACGCTGGTGGACGCGCGGGACGAGCGGCTGCGCCTTCGCTACGAGGACCTGCGAGCCTGGGATGCGAGCGGCCGGGTGCTGCCTGCTCGCATGGTGGTCGACGAGGGGCAGTTCGACCTCGTGGTTGATGCCGCCAACGCCGTCTTTCCCGTGACCGTCGATCCGGTCTCGAGTATCGCTTCGTGGCAACAGCCCGATCCCGCCTCGACTCAGCCGGGGCCAACGCTGCAGGGCGAAGAATTCGGCACCGCCGTGGTCGGCGCCGGCGACGTCAACGGGGACGGCTACGGTGACGTTCTGATTGGCGCACCGCTCTACGGCGGCGCTTTCTTGAATCAGGGCGCGGTGTACCTGTACTACGGAGGAGGGCAGGGTCTGGCCACTCCCGCCGCACTCGGTGTCTGGCAGTTTGTCGGTGGAGGCCCTCAAGCGCGGGTAGGCACGGATATCGCCGCTGCTGGAGACCTTAACGGCGACGGCTACGATGACTTCGTGCTGGGCGCGCCGTTCAGCCGCCAAACTGGGGAGGTCTGGGCGTTCTACGGAGGTCCGAGTGGCCCCAGTGCGACGCCGAATTGGACTGGAAGCGGCGCTCAGCCTGGCGAGTGGTTCGGCCAAGCGGTAGCCGGCGGCGGTGACGTCAACGCCGACGGGTTCGACGACGTAGTCGTCGCGGCGCCCCGGTACGACTCGACCAGCGGGACTACGGATGTCGGCCGCGTCGTCGTCTACCTCGGCTCGCCCGCCGGCCTCGCCGCCGTGCCCGTCCATGAGTTTCAGGGTGCGACGGAATTCGACAAGCTCGGATGGGACGTTGCGATCGTCGGCGATACCAACGGCAATGGCACCGATGACGTAGCGATCGGTTCCCCCTCCCACGTGGACCTGTTTGAGAGTCTCGGCGATGGGTCCGCGTACGTCTACGACGGCGGCGATCTCACTCTCGCCAATCCTCCGCCCATCTGGGAGCGAGCCGGGGTTCTGCACAATTTCGGCAATCGGGTGGTGGCAGCCGGAGACGTTGACGGCGACGGGTGCGGCGACCTGCTCGTCGGCGACGAGACCTACCCCGCTTCCGACGGCGTCGGCGGTGAGTGGCCCGTGGGCCTGATGCACGCCTACTACAGCAGTTCTCAAGGTGACTGCAACGGGTACGCGACCGCGCCTGACTGGGTGGTAGATGGAGCCGTAGCGCCGATGTTGACGGCGCGGAGTCTCGGGAGTGGGACCGCCAGCGCGGGCGACGTCAACGCCGACGGCTATGCGGACGTGATCCTCGGCGGGCCCGACAACAGCTTCATGCCAGGGGAGGCCTATGTCTACTTCGGTGGCGCGTCCGGCCTCTCCAATAATCCTGCGCCGCCGCTCGGTGGGCCCACGCTGACGCCGGATTGGATCATCTCGGGCCCGCGGGAACGATTCGGTGCCGCGGTTGGAGGTGCTGTCGACACCGACGGCGACGGGCTCGACGACGTGATCATCGGCGCACATACGGCGGGGATCACGGGTATCCCTCAGCTCGGCTACGCGGTCGTGTACACCGGCGTCGCGGCGGGCATTCAGGCTGCGCACAGCTGGTCGCTGCCCGGCGCCATGCCGAGTGCCGGGCAGGCGCGTGACCTGTTCGGCCTCGCGCTCGATAGCGCCGGCGACATCGACGGGGACGGTCTCGATGACCTGCTCGTGGGCGCCCCCTGGTTCGATGGAGGCGCAGCCAACTCGGGGGCCTACGCTATCTATCGCAGCGGCACGAGCGGACTGCCCCAGACTTCCAGCATCATCGCCGGGAGCCAGGCCGGGGCGCGCCTCGGGCAGAGCATCGCTTTTGTCGGCGACGCCAACAGCGATGGCCTGGATGATTTCCTGGTGAGTTCCCCAGGCTTCGGAATGGGGAGCGTGAACCTCTATGCAGGCTCGGCTACCAGTTCCGGCTATATGCCCGTGTGGAGCGCGGGCCCGAACCCCGGTTACTTCGGATGGAGCCTGACAGCTACCGGCGACCTCAACGGCGACGGCGTAGCCGACTTCGCCATCGGCGCCCCGACCGACGATGTGGCGGGAAACCTCCTCACAGCGGAGGGAGCCGTGTACGTGTATCTGAGCACAGCAGGAGTGCCCTCCTCCTCGCCACTCGTCATCGCGGGCCCGGGCGACGACTCGCGCTTCGGACACGCGGTGGCCGGCGGCGGCGACCCGAACGGCGATGGCTACCCCGATCTCCTAGTCGGTGCGCAGCACCTCACCAACGGGAACTTCCGTGAGGGAGGCGCCTTCCTGTACGACGGGCCATTCACCGGAGCCCCTGCGACGGTAGCCTGGAGTGTCGAAGGCTCGCAGACAATGGCGACGCTCGGCACGTCTGTCGCCATGGTCGGTGACGTGAACGAGGACGGTATCGACGACATGCTGATCGGCACTCCCAGGTTCACCCGGACCACGGGGATGTTCACGTTGGCCCAAGTCGGCCGTGCGACGATCCACTACGGATCCGGCGGCGGACCATCGAGTGCCCCGGATTGGGTGCGCTACGGCGACAACGCCGGGGCCCAGTTCGCGTACACGGTGGCGGGCGGCGGCGACTTCAATGGCGACGGGCTGGCCGATGTGGTGATCGGCGCGCCCTGGAGCGACTCGAACGGATCCGACGCCGGCATCGTGTACGCGTACTACGGCTCCCAGCAGGGCCCAAGGGGCCACTCGGCACCTGTGGTCACACTGACGTCGTCCACTGCCGGCAGCGGTGATCCGGCGTGGATCGGCGTCGGCAGCGGCCCGCTCGCGCGTTTCGGCTGGGCGCTCACGTGCCGCGGCGACCTCAACGGAGACGGCCTGGACGACCTGGTAGTGGGCGCGCCCTCGGGCCTGCCGGCTCCGGCCAACGGGGTCGGCGAGGTCTTCGTTTACCTATCGCAGCGCTAGCGATACCAAGCCCAAACGGCTGGAGCCCCGGACCGCCTAAGCGATCCGAGGCTCCAAAAATAATCCCGGCGACGACCTACTCTCCCACACAGTTACCCATGCAGTACCATCGGCGCTGAGGAGCTTAACTGCCGTGTGCGGAATGGGAACGGGTGTGACCTCCTCGCTAAAGCCACCGAGAAAATTCGAATAGACAGGATAATTGTGCGTGCACTTTGCTAATAATTTATCGGCGTGCTTCCGGTTCTCACCGCATCGCACTTCTGCGCGCGGTGAATGATATGGCCAAGCCTCACGGGCGATTAGTACTGCTCGGCTGAACACATCGCTGTGCTTACACCTGCAGCCTATCAACCTACTAGTCTCGTAGGGCCCTTCAGGGGGATTAACTCCCCGGGAGACCTCATCTTGGGGCGGGCTTCCCGCTTAGATGCTTTCAGCGGTTATCCACTCCGGAGGTCGCTACCCAGCGGTGCTCCTGGCGGAACAACTGGTACACGAGAGCTCCAGCCACCCCGGTCCTCTCG
>JAJCXT010000064.1 GCA_029263295.1 Acidobacteriota bacterium
GCCCCACGTTGCCGGAGCGCATCGCAAAGCCGCGAGGCCGCATGTCGACGATTCCTCTACCAGACCTTCTGCACGCTCAAAACCGCCCGGTGGCCGACCAGGCCTTCCTCGAGGAACTGCTCGGGATGGCGTTCCTGGGGAGCAACGAGACAGCGAGGATCCATCGGACTCTCGGCGAGATGCCTTTGGGGGACTCCACCTGGGACCCCGCGCTCTACGCCAGTGAGGTCTTCCTGGCGGAGTATGTGCAGGGCTGCTCCAAGATTCATATCGGCGGACGCAGCTACAACGCACACACCGATTTCATCACCCGCGTCATCGGCCAACCGCCTGGCGATCTCGAGACGATTCGTTTCCGTCAGGAGATCCTCCGCGAGCTCGAGGACGACGCGGAGATCCGCGGCAAGATCGAGGAGCTGTACCAGGAACTCGCGTATCTCCTGGCGCTGATCAAGTCGGCCCATACCCAGCGTACCGCCGACAACACTCCTGATCGGCTGAGGGTTCTCGCCCAGTGCGCCGATGTGATCGAGGCCATGGCGCGAGACTTCGGCGGATGCCGGTCTGGGTTGCATCGGATTCACGAAGCGGGAGTTGCCATCCAGGGCACGCGTCAGTACCGGATTCTGTCCGACCTCCTCTCGTACGAGGACGAACTCGCTTCGATCCGCGTGTCAATGCGTCTCGGCGCTGATGGACGCATCAAGAACCTCCAGATAGACGAGTTCGAGGAAGACCGGGGCAACCGTTTCTACAAGAAGCCACTGGCCCGCTGGCGCGAGATGGTCAACCTCTTCTGGCGTGGTTACACCCTCAGCCCACGTGAGATCGCCAACCGCGTGATCGTCGATGTATACCTGAAGATCGCCCCCGAGCTAGCACGGATATCGATGCTGGTTGGTCACCTGGACGTTTACCTGACGGCGCGCGCGTTCGCCGACTCGGCGCGTCAGCGTGGCCTCGATGTGGCGCTTGCCGATGTCACCGAGACGGGAGATCTCCGCTACGATCGCCTCTTCAACCCGCTGCTCCTGGCACAGGACGAGGAGCCGGTGCCGTGCACGCTGCATATCGGCTCCCCAGCATCCATCTGCGTGGTTACCGGCCCTAACTCGGGCGGCAAGACGCGGCTCTTGCAGGGCATCGGGTTGGCGCAGGTGCTGGCGCAGAATGGACTCTACGTACCAGCGGCATCTGCGACCGTGCCGATGGTTCAGGGGGAATTCGCCTCGCTGGTGCAGAGCGACACCTCCGATCAGGTCGAGGGACGGCTTGGCACGGAGTTGGTGCGCATCCGTACTCTGTTCGAGAACATTCGGCCCCGATCGATCGTCCTGCTAGACGAACTCTGCTCCGGGACGAACCCGTCGGAGGCGGCGGAGATCGTGCTGATGGTTCTGAAGCTCCTCGAGCAGCTATCGCCGCGAGCGTTCATCACCACGCATTTCCTGGATCTGGCGCGACGGCTGGCCGAGGCGGGTGAGCTGGAGGCGATCGAGTTTCTCCAGGTGCAGATGGACGGCGAGCAGTCCACGTATCAGTTCGCCCAGGGCGTAGCGACGACGTCGATGGCGACCGAGACGGCACGTCGACTGGGAGTGGACTTCGACCGGCTCAGCGACGAGATTCACGCGCGTCTGGAGCGTGACGGGGTTGATGCGACGCCGGTTGTCGAGGCCTCGGAGTAACCCTGGGCTCAGGGAGTCAGTCGCAGCGCACGATGACGACGCTGACGTTGTCGCTGCCGTCCTCTGTGACTGCGATGTCCACCATGCTCTCGGCGGCCTGCTGGCACGAACTCGAAGTGTTGACGACCTCTCCGACTCGCGCCTGATCGAACGCTTGGGTCATGCCATCGGTGCCGAGCACCCACACGTCGTCGTTCTGCGTGTGACCGGTCAGGACGTCAACCTCAACCTCAGGCAGGTTCCCTACGCTGCGCGTGAGAACGTTTCGCATGGGATGCCGCTCGGCTTGCTCGGGGGTAATGAGCCCGGCGCGCATCTGTTCCCAGACGACCGAATGGTCCTCCGTGATCTGCAGGCCCACCTTGTCGCGGACGAGCCATGCGCGCGAATCACCAACGTGCCCGATCCAGTAGGTATTACCAGTGATGTAGAGCGCGGTGAGGGTCGTGCCCATGCCTCGTCGCTCCGGCTTCTCGACGGACTCCTGGAAGATGGTGGCGTTGGCGGCGATCAGTGCGTCGCGCAGCACTTCACCGTCGATCTCGCCCTCGTGCGCGAGAAACCTCGCCTGGAGGACCTCTACAGCCAGGGCGCTCGCTCGCTCACCGGCGAGGTGGCCGCCCATGCCGTCGGCGACGGCGAATAGACCGCGTTCCCTGACTACCTTGAGGGAGTCTTCGTTGTGCTCGCGCACTCGCCCGACGGCGGTGTGGTACCCGACGTCGGAGACGGACGAGGTTTCGGCTGTGGAGCTCATGGCAATCGGTCTGTTGAAGAGGGACGCCGGCGATTGTACCGGATGCCGCCCGGGGGCGGGCGCGGTGCTCGGGACTAGCCTGGCTGCTGGTTGCCGCTCTTGCACCAGGCCGTGTGCGGACAGGCGGGTTCATCCCTTGTCAGTTCTGGGGATAGGGGGCAGCCTGTTGGTTCGCGAAGTGAATCTCCTCCTGAACCGAAGTCATGAATCAGCCGTTGACCATAGGGCCTTATGAGGCCGGTGAGTTCGTCGCTCGCGATGCGCACGCAAGTGTGTGCCGCGTTGTCGATCCCAAAGACGGCCGCACTCTGACGGCGAAGTTGTGCGCGCCTACCGGTGGGCCGGATGCGCGGTTGTTGTCGCAGTGGCACGAGGAGTTCGCGGACGAGGCACGGCGACTGCGGCTCCACGGCAGCGATCTGGTGCCGATCGAGGCTACCGGCCGCGCCGGCGACCTGGCATGGGTGGTGATGGACATTCCGCCCGGCGAATTCCTGGCGGCAGTTCTCGGCGATCAACCGCTCTCCACCGACCGGGCACGCGCGATCCTCGGCGGCATGGCAGCGGCGCTCGATCGCCTGCACGGCGCAGGACTCGTTCATCGGAGCCTGAAGCCCTCTAACGTCATCATCGCGAACGACGGCGCGGTTCTCTTCCTGGATACCCTTCTGCTGGGCCGGTTCGCGGAAGCCGTGGTAGCTGGAGCGCTGTCACTGGATCGAGTGACCTGTACCGCGCCCGAGGTAGTGCTTGGCTACCGGCAGCAGGCCGCATCGAACCGGTACTCGCTAGCCGTGTTGGCCTACAGGGCGCTCACAGGGGTTTGGCCATACGCGGCGGGTAACGCAATCGACTACGCCTACGCCTGCGTCTACCAGGAAGTGGCCGCCCCAAGCTCGTGTCGGGCCGGCCTTTCGCCGCAGGTCGATGCGATCCTCGCGCGTGGCTTGGCCAAGGAGCCCGAGGATCGCTATCCGACGTGCGGCGAGTTTGTCCGAGAACTGGACGAGGCGCTGCGGCAATGCGAACAGGTGATTGAAGCGGTCGCGGCCGACCCGGCGGCGGAGGGTCCGGTGCCGGAGTGGTTCGAGCCGGCGACGACAGTCCTCGAACTCGTGCCAGAACCATTGCCTGAACGGCTGGCCCCGCTTCGCGCCGTGAGCGAGCCCGCGCCCCGGCCCGAATTCGCGTCGGCACAGCACAACCGTATCGTGGCCTGGCCCCGCGCTGCACAGGGCGAGGCGGAAGATGTTGAGGTCGAACATCTCGAGATCGAACCACTCGCGGTTGAAGAGACAGACGTGGTCGGGATGGAGGTAGAGAGGCCGCCCGACGAGGCGGTGGCGCCTGCCATGGATCTCGGTGACGTCGGATCGGATGCTGACGAGCGACTGGGACCACTGCAAGTGGTCATGCCCGAAGCGTCGGAAACCGGTGAATTCGAGGCCGTTGCTGTGAAGCGCCGACCGCGCTCAACCGTGCGAGGGCGGCTGCGAGCACTGAGCGCGAGGGGCCGCGACCTGGTCGCGAAGCTGACGACCCGCGTTGGAAGCCGTCGCATTCCCGATCATCTGATGCGCGAGGCCTACCTGGCCGACTGGCGCGGGGATGCAGCGCGCTCGATGAGTGGAACGCAGGAGTGGACAGATCCCATCACGCCGGAGTGGACCCTTGCCGTGCAGCCGAGCGCCCCCGGCTGGCTTCGTATCGACGGCCGCTATGCCGGCCCGGCACCGGCGGAGATCGCGATCTTGGGCAGATCCGGCAAGCGGGTGTTGGTCGAGTTGATGCGCGACGGCGTGGCGGTCGCTACCACCGAGCTGAAGCTGCATCCTCTGATGGCCAAGACTTGGGAGCCCCAGGAGTCCTCGTAGGCCACGACAAGGCGTCGTGTATAGGCAGGTCCAGGTCGCCTCGACGGTATCGTGCGGCTATTCTTCCACAACGCTGGTCCCCGCTGCGGAGGAATGATGACAGCCGGATATTCGGGAACGCCTCTCGTACGCAAGCTGGGGCTCAAGGCGGGAATGCGGACGATCTTCGTGGATGCTCCCGGCCACTATGCGGACTTGCTCGGTGAGCTTCCGGAGCCGCTTCGTATCCTGAGGCGACCCGGACGGAGTATGGACTTCGTGCATTTCTTCACCAGCCGTCGGAGCCGATTGGAGGCACGATTGCCTGGGCTCAAGGCCGCACTCGCGCCGGCAGGGATGCTGTGGCTCTCGTGGCCGAAGAAGACGTCGAGTCTGCCGACTGAGGTGGCGGAGGCGGATATCCGCGCCGCGGGGCTCGCCGCCGGGCTCGTGGACGTGAAGATCTGTGCCGTCGATGAGGATTGGTCAGGGCTCAAGTTCGTGTATCGCACGGAGGACCGGTGGTGAGTCGCGTGTTCTCGCCGATGGTGCGGGTGCTCCTCGGTTTCGTGCTCCTCGTCCTGTACCTGGTTCCACTGGGGCAGGCGGGCACGGGGATCATCGACCGGCAGGTGTCGCGGGCGGGGCACCCGATGACTTTGCTGATGCCGGATTCGAGGTGGCAGGCGGAACGCCATGCCGACGAGCACACCGACGAGGCCAGCGACGCGCTGCTCACGCACCCGGGCGACCCGATGCCGGCGATCATCCTGGTGCACGGATTCGCGGGGTCGCGACAGATGGTGGCTGCCTACGGTTACACCCTGGCCCACGCTGGCTACGCGGTGGTAATGCTCGACCTGCCGGGGCACGGCCGTAATCGTGCCCCCTACGCACGCGATGCGAATGTCGCGGCCATCGGAGAAGCATTCGAACTGCTACAGGGCGAGCCTGAGGTCGACATCTCGCGTGTCGGCCTGCTCGGGCACTCGATGGGAGCGGAGGCCGTCCTACGGGCGGGGCTGGGGTCGCCAGAGCGCTACCGAGCGACCGTTGCGGTGTCGCCGGTGTACACGGCGGTATCTGCGGCGACGCCGCGGAATCTCCAGCTGCAGGCAGGTTCATGGGAGCCCCGATACCTGGACGCGGCGCAGCGGGTTCTTGCCGACGCTGGAGGGCCGAGCACTGACTTCGCCAACGGCCGTGCGCGTGCCCTGGTCACGGTGCCGCGCGCGGAGCACATCGGCATCCTGTTCCGCAATAGCAGCCATCGGGCGGCGCGTGACTGGTTCGATCAGGCGTTCGAGTACCAGTCGGCGGGTAGCAATGACCACCATGACTGGAGACTGCTCGGCTGGTTGCTGCATGTGGTCGGCTGGCTGCTGGTGGCGTCGGCGATAGCCCCCGCGTATCGGCGTGAGCCCGCCATGGAACGCGACGTCATCCGTCGGCCGATGAATTGGATCGGAGTGTTGGCCTCTCCGTTCGTCGCCACTGGATCCGTACTGGCGCTGGCGCAGTTCGTCGCGGTTGGCAGTCTTGGTGGCGTGGTCGTCGGGGGAGCGCTCGCCTTCTGGTTCCTGGTGGCCGGGACGGTGTTCCTGCTCGTGGCGTACCGACACCGCCAGCCCACGGGGGGCGATTTCGTGCGCGGCATCGGACTGTTCCTGTTCCTCGGGATCGCACTCGGCATCGCGGGTCACCTGGCGTGGGCCAACTGGGCCCTCATCCCATCGCGCCTTGTGCGGTGGCCGCTCTTCGCGCTCGCGTGCACCCCGTGGTTCGTCGCGACGGAGCTCGGCCAGGGCGACCCAAGGGGAACTTCACGCTGGGTGTGGTGGGGCGCGCAGGTCGTTTCTGTAGTGGGGGCGATGCTGCTCCTGTCGCGTCTCGTGCCTGGTATGGGTGTCGTCGCGCTGATCCTGCCACTGTTGCCGGCCTACTTCGCGGTGTTCGTGTATCTCGGAGGAAAGGTCAGACGCCCGTGGACCTACGGGATCGGCTGCGGCCTCTTCTTCGGGTGGGTTCTCGTGGTCGCGTTTCCGGTTCTGGGCTAAGGAGTCGTGGCCATGCGGACAGCCACAGGGCTCGGTACCGGACTACTCCTGGCCACGGTCGTGACGTCCGTGGCGTGCGGTGGCCACAGCTTGTATGTGCGACCCGGCGTTGATCCGCGCTGCGCTACGTGCGCGGCCAGTCCGGCACAACTGGATACACGTGTGTTGTTGATTGGGGACGCTGGAGAACTCGACCCCGGTAACCCGGCGCTGGATCTGCTGGGCGATCTTGCCGCAGGCGCGCCGAGTCGTAGCGTCGCGGTTTTTCTCGGCGACAACGTCTACCCACGCGGTCTCCCCGGCGCTGGAGAAGAGGCGCCTGATGAACGGGTCACGGCGGAGCAGATTCTGCAGCTACAGGTCGCGGCGGCGGGCCGCGCGGGTATCCCGGCCGTGTTCGTGGCCGGCAATCACGACTGGGACAAGTCGGGCCCCCGTGGCCTGGAACGGATGCAGGCTCAAGAGGCTTTCCTGGCCGAGGCCACTGCCGCCGAGGCCGTGCTGCATCCGTCTGCGGGATGTCCCGGACCGGTGGTTCTGGATCTCGGCGAACGGGTAAGGCTCATCGCGGTCGACTCGGAGTGGCTTCTCCGCGAGGACCACCCCAAGCTCACCGACTGCACGTGGGGCGCCCCGGGGGAGCAGAATCCTCTGCCGAGCAGCGACGCCGAAGGTTTCTACGCGGCGCTGGCCGAGGCGGTCCAGGGCGCGGGCGGCCGCCGCGTACTCCTGGCGACCCACCACCCGCTGAAGACCCGTGGCTCACACGGGGGGTACTTCACCGCCAAGGAGTTCATCTTCCCGCTGACGCTCTTCAAGAGCTGGCTCTACCTGCCAATTCCGTTCGTGTATCCGCCGCTGCGCTACTGGGTAGTGCGATCCGATCAGGATCTGTACGGGTCGCGTAATCGCGAGATGGTAAGCCGGATCGAGGAGATCCTCGCCGCGGCGCCCGCGGCCGCGATCGCCGCGGCCGGACATGAGCACACGCTGCAGGTGTTCGATGACCCTGAGTTGCCGATCTGGTATCTGGTGAGCGGCTCGGCGGCGAAACTCGAACCGACCGGGAAGAGCGACGACACGATCTTCAAGCATGCCGCACCCGGCATTATGGCCGTCGACTTCTTCGCTGACGGCAGGGTGTCCGTGCGTGTCGTCGAGGTGAGCGCGACGGGCTCGAAGCAGGTCTTCGCACTCTGGCTGGACGAGTAGCGACAGGCTGCCTTCGAAACGGGCCGCTGGCCCGTTACGCCGGCTCTGGCTTGGCGTCGGTGTTGGGCGCCGCGAGGCCGCGACGCATCGTGCGCTCGAGGTCCCGTACGAAGGCACGGACTTCCGGGACGCTGGAGGGCAGAGCAGAGCCCGCCAATAGTTCGCGCACCTGCTTGGTCGCGAAGAAGAACACGAGGCTGCCTAGCAGGCTCAGGTGCGTGACGTAGGAATTCACGTTGGTGAATGTGCCTTCGCGGACGCCCTGATCGATGATGCCCTGTACCAGCTTGAACAGCTCGAGGAAGCGCGGGAGCAGATCAGCGTCGATGTGCAGGCCGCCTGATAGCACCTCGCGGATGACCATCACCGGCAGCGCCGGCTGTGTGGCCGCCAGATCGGCAAAGGCGAAGATGAAGTCGCGCAGGCGCTCGTCCGCGGGCGCGTCGGAATATCGGATCTCATGGAAGCGGTCGTGTGCCTCGTTGAGGGTCGCAGCCAGGATTTCGTTGTACAGGCTCTTCTTGCCACCGAAGTGGTAGCTGATCATCGCCTTGTTGACCCCTGCCGACTGCGCGATCTGATCCACGCGGGTGCCGTCGAATCCTCGCTCGGCAAAGAGCTCCGTGGCCGCGTCGATCAGAGCCTCGCGCGTCGCCTCTGAGCTGCGGCGACGTTTTTCCGTTTGCTTTTGCACCATGAACAAATTGTACAACGTTCGCCAAGATCATTGAGCTAACTAAACATTTATTTAATAATAGCTTCAGAGTTTGGCAAAGATGCTTCGCATCCTACGAGGAGCCGGAGTGGGTAGGGAGTCCATGGAGCTGCCTGAGCAAGTAACGGTTTATGAGGTCGGACCGCGTGACGGGTTTCAGAACCTGGCGCGGTTCGTGCCCACGGACAGCAAGGTCGCGTTTATCGACGCGCTGTCGGCCGCAGGCTTGCCCGCGATCGAAGCCACGAGTTTCGTTTCGCCGCAGTGGGTCCCTCAACTCGCGGACGCTCACGAGGTGATGCAGCGCATCCAACGGCGGCCGGGCGTTCGTTATCCCGTTCTCGTGCCCAACCTCACCGGGCTGGATCGTGCCGTGGAAACTGGCGTGCGAGAGATTGCGGTCTTCACCGCGGCCTCCGAGACGTTCAACCGGCGCAACATCAACGCCTCGATCGCCGAGTCCATCGACCGGTTCCGTCCGGTGGCGGCGCGGGCGCAGGACCTCGGCCTCGACATGCGGGGATATGTTTCGACCGCCTTCGGCTGTCCCTACCAGGGCGTTGTGGAACCGGAGGCCGTGGTCAGTGTTGCCGGGCAGTTGATCGATCTCGGCTGCACCGAGGTGTCGATCGGCGACACCATCGGGGTGGCCGATCCGGCCCAGGTGCACGATGTGGTCGGTAGGCTGAAGGATGCCTTCGGCCTGGACGGGATCGCATTGCATCTTCACGACACCTACGGGCGCGGTCTGGCCAACGTCGTTGCGGGGCTGGACGCTGGCGTACGCAAGTTCGATGCGGCGGCCGGCGGGCTCGGTGGCTGCCCCTATGCCAAGGGAGCGAGCGGCAATCTCTCGACCGAGGACCTGGTCGCCATGCTGCACCACATGGGAATCGAGACTGGCGTGGATCTGCAGGGTCTGGTGGCGGCGACCAGTGCGTTGGCCGCGAGTACCGGGCTACAGATGGCCTCGCGCGCCTTTGAGGCGCTGCGCTCGCGACGCCGCGAGCCGATCCCTGCCTGATCGCCGTCGTCGGGCTACTGCTAGCCGATAACGTCTGCGTACAGCCGGTAGAGGTTCGCGCCCATGATGCGTTCCACGTCGGCACCTGAGTAGCCGCGGCTGACGAGACCGTCCCACACGACCTCCATGCGGGCCGGGCCGTTGAGTTCGTCGATGAAGTAGGGGAGTTCGTTGTTCACGACCTGGCTGCCCTCCTCCGAGCGCAGCTCGGCAAGGTACTCGTCAGTCATCTCGATAACTCGATGATCCCGATCGCTGCCGATGCAGACAGCTTCCACGCCGGCGATGTTCACGGCATGGTCGATGTGATCGAAGTAGGTGTGCAAGTTGTCCCGTTTCGTGGCGGTGAGGAATGGTCGGAGCTGACAGATCCCCACCACTCCACCGCGCGCCGCCAGCGCCCGTAGGTTGGCGTCGGAAGTATTGCGCTCGTGCGGATAGAGGTCGTTGCAGGCGGTATGTGAGATATGCACCGGCGCCCGCGATCGCTCGATCGTTTCGGCCATCGTCGGCATGTTGGCGTGGGACAGGTCGATGAGCATCCCCAGTTCGTTCATCCTCTCGACCAGAGCGCGGCCGTAGTCGGTGAGAGCGCCGTTGTCGCCCTCCTGGCGGCAGCCGACGCCGGCCAGGTTGCGTTCGTTGTAGGTCATCTGGCAGCTGCGCAATCCCATTGCGTAGAACATCTCTACGCGGTCGAGCCCGGTCCCGAACTGCACCGTATTCTGGAACAGATAGAAGACTGCCAGCCGCCCGGACGCCCGCGCGAGGTCGACGTCGGCAACCGAGGTCGCCTTCAGCATCTGGGTGGCGTTGGCAGTGATATGGCCGTCGAACTCGAGCAACGAATCGACGGCGAGTTCCAGGGCCTCAGCGCCTACCGGCTTCGGGTCACACAGCGTGATGGTTATGGAGTTCATGCCGCTGTCGAGCATCTTCTGCACGAGTTCCGACCCGTAAACGGTACGCAGCTCGCCCATCGCATCCATGACGAGTGTCTTCTGTGTGGCATCCCGCTGCATCGCGAACAGACGCCGCGATGAGAGCGGTAGCGCGGCGGTCGTGGCGGCGGCTGTCGTCAGGAAACTTCTGCGGTTCACGGAGGGTCTCCCTCGCTGCCGGGCCGGTCGGGCCCGGAGACGGAGGTTGTTGTTGTCGTCAGTCGGCTTCGGTGGCCACGATGGTAAGCAGTTGCTGGCCGCCGTCAACCGGATCGCCAGCCGCCAGGAGCAGGTCTGCGACCGTTCCGGCGTGCGGCGCCCTCACCTCGAGCTGCATCTTCATGGCGGATAGCACGAGCAGTACCTGGTCGGCGTCCACCTCGTCGCCGTCGGCCACGAGTACCTCGACGACGGTTGCCGGGATCGGGGCCGTCAGGCCACCGGGCGCGGCACCGCTGCCGCCGCGATCGAGCACTGCCTGGAACCGATAGGTGCGTCCGTCCAGGTGCACCCACCACGTCGTCTGGTCGCGCACTGCATGCACGGTATGCGTGCGCTGCTCGTCTTCCGCCTCTCGGGCAACGAACTCCGCGGCGCCGACGCGGCGGACGTGCCACACATAGGGCTCGCCTTCGGCAACGCCAATCGTCAGGTGATCGCCGTCACGCCGCGCCGCGACTTCGATCTCTTCGCCGCGGATGCTGAAAGTGCGTGCCGCCATCAGGAGGCCTCCCCGCTGCCGCCACTCAAGCGGAAGCGGCCGAGCGTGCGCCACGGGTCGCCAGCAAGCGGATCGGCCGTTCCCGTATCCACGCTGCCCACGCGTCCGGCACCGTAGCGATCGGCCAGGAGCGTTGCGGCCAGGGCCAACGGCGCGACTTCGTCCGCGAGAGGCCAGTCGGCCAAGTGCTCGTCGAGGAAGGCGGTCGTGATGTCGCCGTCCGCGAACGCCGGCACGGCGAGGATGTCTTGTAGATGGTCGAGGTTTGTTTGTACACCGAGCAGCACATAGCGTCGCAGTGCCTCTCGCATCCGTGCGATGGCGGCGTCGCGGTCGCGTGCCCAACAGGAGAGCTTCGCAAGCATCGGGTCGAAGTGCACGCCGATCTCCTGACCTTCCGTGAGCGCCGCGTCGACGCGTACGCCGGGACCGGAAGGCTCGCGCATCAGCATCAGGCGGCCCGCCTGAGGGAGGTGCCCCGCGGCCGGGTCCTCGGCATAGATTCTGCATTCGATGGCGTGCCCGACGAACGTGGGTTCGAGTGCTTCG
Organism: Acidobacteriota bacterium; assembly: GCA_029263295.1. Classification (GTDB taxonomy): domain Bacteria; phylum Acidobacteriota; class UBA890; order UBA890; family WLXD01; genus WLXD01. The sequence continues at coordinate 11,518 of JAJCXT010000064.1, forward strand.
GGCGGAAGCGCCGCGCCGCCGGCGACCTCGAGTTGCAGGCGGACGAGGTCGAGGCCGGTTATCCACTCCGTCACCGGATGCTCGACCTGAAGCCGCGTGTTCATTTCCAGGAAGTAGAAGTCGCCGCTCGTGTCGAGGAGAAACTCGACGGTGCCTGCACCGACGTACCCAACTGCTTCCGCTGCTGCCACCGCCGCCGCACTCATCCGTTCGCGAAGTTCCGGCGATACCGCTGGCGACGGACTCTCCTCGATGATCTTCTGGTGGCGTCGTTGAATCGAGCACTCGCGTTCGCCGAGCGCCACGGTATTTCCGTGGGTGTCCGCGAAGATCTGGATCTCGATGTGCCGCGGTCGCGCGACGACCTTCTCCAGATAAATGGTGCCGTCACCGAACGACTTGGCCGCCTCGTCGGACGCCTGACGATAGACGCGCTCCAGCTCCTCTGGGTCCGAGACGATCGACATGCCCTTGCCGCCGCCACCGGCGACCGCCTTGAGGAACACTGGATAGCCGATCTCGACGGCGGCTGGCATGAGCTCGGCGGCGGTACCTGGTTCCGTGCCGGGCACGACGGGGACGCCAGCCTCGCGCATTGCCGCGCGGGCCCTCGTCTTGCTGCCCATTACCTCCATGGCGGAGGCGGGCGGTCCGATGAACGTGAGCCCGGCGGCGTTAACCGCCGCCACGAAAGCGGGGTTTTCCGAGAGGAACCCGTAGCCGGGATGCACGGCGTCGCATCCAGACAACCTGGCGGCCTCGCAGAGCGCCTCCGGGTCCACGTAGCTCTCCACCTGAATCGCTCGGCCCGCCACGAGCGCGTGAGGCGAGCCCGCGTCAGGCTCGGTGTAGACGGCCACGACCTCCACACCGGCCGCATGGCAGGTTCGTGCGATCCGCACGGAGATCTCGCCACGGTTGGCGATCAGAACCCGGCGAGGCAGACTCACTCGCCGCTCTCGATCCAGGGTGGCTTTTCCTTGTTCAGGAATGCTGCCATGCCTGCTTTGCCGCCCTCGGTGGCGCGCGCTGCGGTGATCGACTCGACTGTGTGCGCGGCGGCCGCGGCGAACTCGAGGTGGGCGATCTTGGGGATCAGGGCCTTGATGCGTGCCTGTGAATCGGGGCTGCACGCCAGGAGATCGTCGATGGTCCGCTGGACGGCCGTGTTGAGCTCGTCCTCGTCGACTATTTCGGCCACGAGGCCTATGCGTAGGGCCTTTTCGGCACGGAAGCGTTGGCCGGTGAGGAACAGAGCCTGCGCCTGTCCCCAGTGCAGCTTCTTGAGCACGTAGGGAGAAATCACCGCGGGCAGGATTCCCAGGCGCGCCTCGGTGAAGCCGAAGCTCGAGCGCGTCGTGGCGATGGCAATGTCAGCCGTGGCTACCAGGCCCGAGCCGCCGCCGAGCGCGGCCCCCTGCACCCGCGCCACGACGGGTTGCGGGCAGGTGGCGATGGCGCGGAACATGCGTTCCAGGGTGCGGGCGTCCTCGCGGTTCTCTTCCTCCGAGTAGTCCGCGATACGCCGCATCCAGTTGAGGTCAGCGCCGGCGGAGAAGTGCTTGCCGGTCGAACGCAGCAGAATGACGCGTGTTTGCTTGTCGTCGCCGAGCTGCGTGAATACCTGTGTCAGTTCCGCGATCGTGACGTCATCGAACGCATCGTGGATCTCGGGTCGGCTCAGGATGACGGAGGTCACCGCCCCGTCGCGCTCGAGTCGCAGGCGCGTGTATGAATCGCTCATGGCTATGTTTCGGCTCGGTTAGCAGTCCGTGGTCGGCTCCGGCTACATCCGGAACACGCCCATACGCGGTTCCTGCATCGGTGCGTTGTAGGTGGCGGAAAGCGCCAGGCCGAGCACGTCGCGTGTCTGGGCGGGCTCGATAATGCCGTCGTCCCAGAGGCGGGCGGTGGCGTAGTAGGGGCTTCCTTCAGTCTCGTACTTGTCGAGAATCGGCTGTTTGAACGCCGCTTCGTCCTCGTCGGACCAGTCCTCGCCCTGGCGGGCGAGTTGGTCGCGTTTTACCTGTGCCAGAACCATCCCGGCCTGTTCTCCGCCCATCACGGAGATACGGGAGTTGGGCCAGCTGAACAGGAAGCGCGGGTCGTATCCTCGGCCGCACATGCCGTAGTTGCCGGCGCCGAACGAGCCGCCGACGATCACCGTGATCTTGGGCACGGTGGCGTTGGCGACGGCGTGCACCATCTTGGCTCCATCCTTGGCGATCCCGCCGGCCTCGTACTTGCCGCCAACCATGAAGCCCGTGATGTTCTGCAGGAAGAGAATCGGGACGCGCCGTAGGTCGCACATCTCGATGAAGTGCGTAGCCTTGAGCGCGGACTCCGAGAACAGGACACCATTGTTCGCGAGGATCCCCACGGGGTAACCGTGCAGCCGGGCAAACCCGGTGACCAGGGTCGTCCCGTAGGTTGCCTTGAATTCGTGAAAACGGGAGCCATCGATGATGCGTGCGATGAGCTCGCGGGAGTCGTAAGGCTTGCGCATGTCGGCGGGGAGAACTGACGCGAGCTCCTCGGACGGATAGAGCGGGTCCTCAGGCGCGGCGAGATCCGCGTCCACCGACTTCACCCGATTGAGATTTTCGATGATGTCGCGGGCAAGACGCAGCGCGTGGTGGTCGTTGTCGGCGATGTGGTCGGCAACGCCGCTCTGGCGCGCATGGACATCGGCACCGCCAAGGTCTTCGGCGCTGATCTCCTCGCCGGTTGCCGCCTTCACCAGCGGCGGACCGCCAAGGAAGATCGTTCCCTGGTTGCGGACGATCACCACCTCGTCGCTCATGGCAGGCACGTACGCGCCGCCGGCCGTGCAGCTACCCATCACGATGGCGATCTGCGGAATACGCGCCGCGCTCATGCGGGCCTGGTTGTAGAAGATCCTGCCGAAGTGCTCGCGGTCGGGAAATACCTCGTCCTGCAGCGGCAGGAAGGCACCGCCTGAGTCGACCAGATAGACGCACGGCAGCCGATTCTCCAGCGCGATGCTCTGGGCGCGCAGGTGCTTCTTCACGGTCATCGGCAAGTAGGTGCCGCCCTTCACGGTGGCATCGTTGGCGACGATCATGACCTCGAGACCGTGCACCCTCCCGATGCCAGTGACGACTCCCGCCGACGGTGCCGCGCCGCCGTAGAGTCCGTCAGCAGCGAGGGGCGATAACTCGAGGAACGGCGAGTCGTCGTCGAGCAGTTCGTCGATGCGATCGCGAACGAACAACTTGCCTTGCTCGCGGTGTCGCTTCTGGTACTTCTCGCCGCCGCCCTGGCGGGCCAAGGCAAGGCGCTCGCGGAGTTCGCTAGCGAGACCTTGATGGTGTTCAGCGTTGGCGCGCGCCTCTTCGCTGGATGGTTGCAGCTGCGACCGAATGGCTTCCATATCGCCCCAAAAGCAATAAAGAGGAGTCGAGTGTAGAATTTAACTGACGGCGGTCAGAAAAGAGGCCGTCGCGCTGCCGAGATCCTACCGCAGGGCATCGGACTTGGTGCGAGGCGGGTCACGGTCGGGTACGAACGGAGGCCGATATGAAGCAATTGCTGGTTCGAGACTTGATGACGTCTGAAGTTGAAACCGTTCATCCGGGCAGCACGCTCGCGGAGCTTCTCGACCTGCTTCAGGAGCGCAACATCCGGCACGTGCCGGTGGTCGACGACGAGGGCGAACTCGTCGGGCTGGTGACTCAGCGCGACCTTCTTCGCAGATCTCTGGCCGCGCGCGGCGACCTCCCGATGACCGTGCGGGAGGAGGTGGTTGCCCACCGTACCGTTGACGAATTCATGACGGCAGGGGTGATGACGGTGGATCCCGACTCTCCGCTCGCTGAGGCGGCGGAACTGATCCTGGACAACAAGCTCGGCTGCCTGCCTGTCGTCGAAGGGCCACATCTGGTCGGCATACTCACGGAGTCCGACTTCGTGGCGCACGCTCTCGAGATCTCTCTGGCGACCTGCTGAGGCGAAGCTCGCGGGCTTCGGCCGGCTAGCGCAGTCTGACCGAGATCTCGCCGATGCCGAGTTCGATTTGAATCTCGGAGTCGCCGTTGCCTTCGGTCCAGGCGATTTCTCGGGTGAAGAGGCCGGCGCTGCTGCTCTTGCCGCGGTGGGTCGACAGTGAACTTTCGCCGATGCCGGTATCGAGGCTGACGCGGCCGACCATTTCCTCGGAACTTTGCAGCGAAACCTCGCCGATGCCCATGTCGACGTTGACGTTGCCGAAGAGTTGCTTCATCTCGAGCTCGCCGATGCTCATGTCGATGCGGACATCGAGCGCTTCCGGCACGAGCACCTTCATTTCGATGTTCATGCCGCGGCTTCGCCACTTGCTGAAACCCTCGATCGAGAGATTCAGATCGTCGGAGCGCTCGCGGGATTCGAGCGAGATGTCCTCGGCGCGGTCGATGCAGGCATCGAGCGAACGGCTTCTGGTGCACTTGATCACGATCTCGACCATGATGCGCTCGCTGGAGGTGCCTTCGACCTTCAGTTCGCCGATCGGAAAGTCTACGTAGAGTGATTCGAGCGCAGAGGCGTCGAAGTTCTGCGTGATGGTGCGGACTTCTTCGGCCACTGCCGGTGAGGCGACGGCCAGCAGAAGGGCCAGCGTGGCGATCGTGGTCAACTTGCGCATGGGATCTCCGAGTTAGCGTAGAACGAGCTGCAGCGCTCCCAATGAAGTACGCGCCCGGAGGCACGGAGTTTCATCTGACCGGCCTCAACGGTCTCCCCGCGAGGCTTGGCGCAAGCCCTGGTGGTGCGCTGGGGAGTCTCAGAAGTCTAAGGCGTAGGCGACGGTTGCGTTGATCCCCAACCCGTCAAATCCGGAACCGTGCAGGCGGTAGTTGAGGTCCGTGAAGTTGTTGAGGGCGAACGTAATGCTCTGGGTATCCGTCAGCGCGTAGTTACCGCGAATTCCGAGGGTCAGCCAGCCGGGCGTGGCCGTGAATAGCGCCGCCCCTTCGCCAGAGGGACCAAGTACGCGGGCGATCACTTCGTCGACCGTCTCGCCGGTTGCGGTCAGGACGCCGTTCTGTACCAAGCCCAGTCGGGGGCCCTGGTTGATGAAGAAGTCGGCGATGTCGGTGGCGTCGCGGTAGGCGCCGATGCGGGCATCGTCGAGGTCTGCCGGGTTCAGGCGGCCCTGCCGTGCTGCACCCTTCACCACACCCTCGAGCCACAGCCGGCCCGAGGCGCCGCGCCAGCGCAGGATGGCGGCGACATTGTCGGGCGCGATCTTACGCGCGAAGAAGCCCGTGTCGAGTTCTGTGCCACGCTGCATCGATGCCTTCACCGTCGCCAGCCACCGATCGCCGAAGGACCTCTGGGCGAGCATTTCGAGCCCCCATACGCGCAGTACGCTCACGTTGGCGCGCGACACCACGGGGTTGGGTTCCCCGGCGATGAAGATCCGCCCATCGTCGTCCTGGGCGACGATCGTCTGCCCGCCGATCTCGTCGCCGACTACGTCCTGTTCAACGATCAAAGTGCGGCGATTGATGTTGTCGCCGAAGTTCGACAGGAATCCGGTGAACTCGAGGCGCGTCTCGCGATTGAAGTAACGCAGTCCGCCCTCGTAGCTCCACACTGTTTCGGGCGCGAGCGGCCGCCACACCTCGCCGGTGCCGACGGCGCTGGAGCTCGCAGAATCGCCGACCAGAGCGTTGAACGTCGCCGCCTCGTCCGGGGCTACCTCGAACCCGCCGCCAGTCAGGCCGATCTCTCCGAGGTCGAAGATCGAGGGCGCCCGGAACCCTCGCGCCACACGTCCCCAGACATCGAGAGCGTTCGACAAGGTGTAGTTGACGCCGAGGTTGAACGTCAAATCGGTGAAGCTGGCTTCCGTATCGGGTACGGCACTGTGCCCCGCGATGATGTTGTCGCTGGCACGGGCGCTGTACTTGAAGGTCGAGAACCGCACGCCACCCGAGATACGTACGCGGCTGTCGAGCGTGCTCCACTCGTCGAGCAGGAAGACGCCGAACGACGTGTAGCCGGCGCCATTGGGCACCCGTGGGCGCACCGACTCGGTAATGCCGCCGCTCGTTTCGGAACGCACAGCATCGACCTTGTCTCGGTAGACCTCGACGCCACCGGTCAGCAAATGGTGCTGCAGACTCTTGGATCCGTTGAACTCGAAGCCCCACACCGTGTCGGAGTTCTCCTCGATTCGCAGGGCGCTGGTCGGACGACGCTGGTCGCGACGCCCGTCTGTCTGCCTGTTCAGCGAGACCTTCGCCTCGATGAACGTGTCGGCGAAGAACTGCTCGTAGCGGACGTAGCCGAACGTGAGGCGCTGGGGCACGAAATCGGCGCGCACGCGGCCGTCACCACCGAGGAGCCGATCGTAGCGGCGGACGTCGTTCTGTTGTGAATTTGCGAAGAAGGCGTCGATGGAACCGGTCGCGCCCGTGCGAAGGCTGCCTTTGGCGACGATTCCGACCTGGCCGTAACCAGTGTCAACGTAGCGGCTGCCGAACGCACTGCTGACCTGCTCATCGGTAAAGCCGAGGAATCGCACGGTCGAGTGGTGGGAGTCGCGTGCGCCGCCGGCACGCACATTGCCGTGGCGTGTCGCCGATCCTGCGATGAAGCCGGCGAGCTTGCCGCTGCTGCCGCCAACCGTCGCGTGCATGCCGCCGCCCACCGACGCGGACTCGCCGAAGGCGCGCACGGTGCCACTCATCCGGGATCTCCCGTCGGTCGTGAAGGCCGGCGTGGGTTTGGTCAGCACGTTGATCGCGCCGCCCAGGGCGTCCGATCCGTAGTTAACGCCGGCAGGCCCGAGCAAGGTCTCGACAGACTCCACCCCGACATCGGGGATCCACGCCAGGTACTGGGTGTTGCCGGCCCGGTACGTCGCGTTGTTGTAGCGGGCTCCGTCGATCAGGTAGAGCACAGCCTGTGCACTCTGACCGCGCAGGATAGGCGATCCCTGGCCCGGGGTGGTTTGTTGCGTGAGGATGCCCGGCTCCTCGTCGAGCATGCGCGGGAGGAGGTCCACCGCGCGGGCGCGCAGCTGGACCTCGTCGAGTGAGCGCACGGTCGCCGGGATCTTGCTCTCGCGTTGTACCGTGCCGCGCGAGGCGGTCACGGTGACGCGTTCCTCGACGCCAATGGGGTACATGATCACGGCGATGTCGAGGGAACCGGAATGCAGGTCGACGACCTGGTAGACGTCTGTGTAGATGGCGCTCAGGACCCGCAGTTCGTACGTTCCATAGGGCAGCTCCGTGAGGCTGGCCAGGCCGGCGTCGTCGCTCGTGGCCTGACGCACGACCTGTCGGGCCGGGCCCAGGAGCTGCACAATGAGGCCGACCACGACCTCGCCGTCGCGATTCGTGACGCGAACGTCTACTGTGCCGCTACCGCCTGTGTCCTCTTGCTGCGGCAGCGCCTGGAGCGCGGGCAGCAGCGAGATCAGCAGGGCGAGCGCAAAATGGGCAGTCTTGGGGCTCATTGCAACCAGAGAATTCAGCGGGAGTCGGGATGCCGGTTGGTGGGGGCGCCGCCGGCGCATCGACCGACGAAAGGCCAACGCGTACTTCAACAAAGCTAACATTTGGGCGCTGCGACGGCGATGCCAATCGTCGCCGGCCGCGGCCATGGCCCACAATCCCATAGGGAGCGCAGAAGAATGACGAGCACGAAGTTCCTTGCCCGCGGACTGACCCTGGTACTGGCGCTCGCCGCGCTGCTCCTGCCCGCGGTCGCCCCCGCTTCCCCGCAGGATGCCCCCAAGATCTACATCTCGGCAGACCTCGAAGGCGTCACGGGCGTGGTCACCGGCGAGCAACTCGGTCCGACCGGATTCGAGTACGAGCGCTTCCGCCGTTTCATGACCGAGGAGGTGCTCGCCGCGATCGAGGGCGCGCGCGCCGCCGGGGCCGGCGAGATTCTGGTGTCTGACTCGCACGGTAACGGTCAGAACCTGGTGCTCGAGATGCTGCCGGACGACATCAAGGTCGTGCGTTCCTGGCCGCGCACCTTGACGATGATGCATGGCCTCGATGCGACCTTCGACGGCGCGATCTTCATTGGGTACCACGCCGGCACGACCAATCTCGACGGTGTCCGGGCGCACACGATGTCGAGCGCGTCGCTCACGGATGTACGGATCAACGACTACTCGTCCAACGAGACCGTGTGGAATGCGGCGGTCGCCGGCACGATGGGCGTACCCGTGATCGCGATCTCAGGTGATGACGCCACGATCGCAGAGGCGAGGGCCACGCTGGGTGACGGGTTCGAGGGGGCGGTCGTGAAGTGGGCGCACTCGTTCCACTCGGCCACGACGTTGACGCCGGCGAGGGGGCAGGAGTTGATTCGGTCCGCCGCCGAGAAAGCTGTTCGCAACCTGGCCGCGGTAGAGCCGTACATTGTGAGCACACCGGTGCGTGTCACCGTGCGCTTCAAGAACTACCAGCCGAGCATGCTGCTGGCGTACCTGCCGTGGTTCGACCGGGTCGACGCGCATGCCATCGAGTACGACGCGGACGACATGATCGCCGCCGCCTCGATCCTGACCTTCCTGCGGAACTACCGTCCCGACATCACTCCCTGAGTTCGATCAACACTCCACATAGCCAAGGGCGCACAACTGTGCTCGCAGCTCCGGGTCGATCTCCGCGTCGGGGTCGGCAGCTTCGGCACCGGAGTTGAGCATCCAGTTGGCCTGCTCCTGTAGGAAGAGCGACTGCAACAGCTGCTGCGCCAGCACGGGCCGCGTGGCGGCAAGATCCTTCGTTTCACCGGGATCGGAGCCCAGGTCGTAGAGTTCGACCCGCCCGGACACCTTGTCGTGGATCACCTTGTAGGGATGCGCGATCAGCGTGCCCATCGGTTTGAGGGGCTCGTCATCGTCGAGCCCGTTCGCCACCCCCACGGTCGACGCGTAGACACTGCGCGTGGGGAAGAAGCCATCGAACACCAACGGCAGGAGACTCTCACCCTGATGACCCGAATCCTCGCCCTGGAAGCCGATCGCGTCGACCACTGTAGGCGCGATGTCGACATTGGAGACCGGCCGATCAACAGACCGGCGGAACGATGTGGCGCCGCTGGGCCACTTGATCACCAACGGAATTCGCAGCGTCTCGTTGTACAGGGGCCACGTGTGTAGAAAATGGCCATGCTCGTAGAATGCCTCTCCGTGGTCGGACATCACCATCAGCAAGGCGTTCTCGTAGCGCCCGGCTCTCTTGAGGCCCTCTACAACCCGGCGTACCAACTCGTCGGCGTAGCGCAGGTTGTCCTGATACCGAGCTGCCGCGAACCGGATATCAGCGTCTGAAGGTGCGCCTTCGCCGACCGTGCGCGAGAAGCTCTGGAGGTTCGCGCCACCCAGATCAAACTCGGTGGAAAAATCTCGCATCATCGAGTTGCCCCAGGGTGGCGGGGCGCCGTCTCCCTCGGCTTCATCCCAAACATAGGGGTCGTGTGGCGGGAGCAAGTGGAACACGGCGAAGGTCGGCTTTTCCGATCGGAACATCTCGGGACTGTCCAGGAGGTCACGCTTTTCCATGCGTTCGCGTCGGCGCATGTCGACGTACTGATCCACGTCGTACCGAAGCGCCCGTCCAGCCCGATAGAGCGGGTGCTCGCTCCAAAGCACCGTGTGGTAGCCGGCTGCATAGGTGATCTGGAACAACGTGCGGAGGTCACGCGCGGGACGGTCGCGCCAGCCAGCGACTCCGTGCGCCTCCGGATAACGACCGGACAGCAGCGAGTACATCGACTGGTTCGTCCACGGCGCGGCCGCGTACGCCTGCTCGAAACGGGTCCCTTCGGAGGCCAGGTCGTCGATCGCGGGCGTCGGAGCGATCCCTCGGTACGTAGACATGAAATCCGGGCGTGCTGCATCGAGCACTATGAGGACGATATCGGGTCGGCCGAGTTGCCCACTGGCGCGTACCGCCGGAATCGACGGCGGTGCGATCGTCTCGCGATCGAACTCGTGCTGCGGGTCGGCGATTCCGAGCCCTCTCCAGATAACGGCCGTGCCACGGCTGCCGATAGTGCGCAGTCGCAGCACCACTTCCTGCCCAGCGTACGGAGCCAGGTCGGCGTTGAGGTTGCCGGCAGAGCCGCGAGCAAGCTCGTGCGGCGTCTCGTCAGCGGTCAGGAGTTCTGCTATCCACCTGACGCTGCCGCCCGCCTCCGGAGCGGTCGTCGTGGCATTTCCCACCCACCGCGCGTCGCTGGGCCCAGTCATCGCGAACTGGATGATGCTGTCCGCCTCGACGACGAGCTGCGCCGTCGCATCTTCGTCCGGGGCCTCGACAACCACAGGTGCCCAGGGGCTCCCCGCACGCACTGGAGCGGGGACCGACGGGGGCGAACTCGGCACGGCTTCGCCGCCCGAGCGCATGAGGTCGGGGTCGGCGTCTTCGCCAAGTTCGCGGTCGCTCCCCGCCGGGGCGAGCTGGAGGAAGCGAAAGCGCGCTGCCAGGGGGCGATGGTCAGCGCTCTCGCGCCTGGTGTCGCTCGGTCGGGCGATATTGCGGAAGGTGAGTCGCACGCGGTTGTAGCCGACCCTGAGATCCTCCGCCCCGAGCCTGACGCGCTGTCGTGACCACCCGGCGGGCAGGGCGATAGGTTCACCAACCTGGCTCCCGTTGATCCTCACGCCGAGCAACTGCTGGGCCATGCCCTCCGGCGGCATCGCCTCGAAGACGAGCTCATGTAGTCCGTCGCGCACCGCTACCAGATCGAGGTCAGCCTCCACCCCGACCACCCAGAAGCCGTCGGCGAGCGCCGTGTCGATGTCCACCGACCAGCCTTTGCCCAGTGCTGCCAGCGATTCCGGCGCGGCGCGAGTGATGATGTCCGTGCCACGGAAAGACGCAGTGACACCTTGTAGGTCGGTCCATAGGAGGTCGGCGGCCGGCGGGACGGAGCAGGCCGCTAGTGCGCCAGTGAGAGCGAGCACAGAGGCGACGTGAAGTGAGCGCACCATGGGCAGTCGGAGCCTCTCAGGCTGAAGAAAGGGGGCACGGCAAAATGTGCCCCATTCCGCACCGGCCTGCAAACGCCGTGCGGTCGATTTCCGATGGTAGGCATGGGTAGAAAACGCCGTGTTCGACGGCGACACCGACGTGATCAGGGAACGACGCATGGTTATGCTAGGGTAACGATTCTTCGCCGGTCCCCGTCCCGGAAATTAGATGTCCGTGCGACCCTCAGTGACCCTCCTGCTCCGCGCGCTCCAGGCGCGCGTGCGTAGCAATGCCCTGAAGCAGGAAATCGTCGACGCGCTGCTCCTCACAGGGGCGATCGGCATGCTGCTCGCGGGCTGGAACGCGACGATGCCCGTGTCCATGGGTTTGGCGTGGGCGTGGTTGCTACCCGTGCTCGTGATGGTGGCGATTCGTGCTGCCCTGCGCATGCGGATGGCCTTCCCGCTGTGGAAGGCCGCCCGTAGCGCCGATGAGGGTGATGCACTGCAGGATGAGATGACATCCGCCTACTGGTTCGAACGCCACCCCGAGGAGGGTGAGTGGGTGGATCTGCACCTGTCGAGGGCGCAGGAAACGGCGGCAGGGCTCGATCCGCGGCGGATCGTGCCGAGTCAGCGCCCGGAACGGATGGGGGCCACTGCCGGCTGCCTTGTTGGCGCTCTGGCCTTTGTGTTGTTGCCCGTGCCGCGCGTCTTCGAGCCGATGGTCGACCGCCTGAGCGATCTCGCCGCGGAATTGGCGCAGCCCGAGAGCGATGACCTGGTCGCCGAGCTACAGGAGACTACGGATCGCGAGGATGACGAGTTCGAGGATCCCGAGCGCCAGGATCGCCTGATGCTGCCCGAACCCGATGAGCAGGAGTCCGGTGGGCAGAACGCCCTGGAGGAGCAGGAACAGGAGGGCGACAGCGAGGCGCAGCCCGAAGATCCGGAGGGTTCCTTTATGGAAGCCGAAGAAGGCGACCAGGGCGAACAGGACGGCGACCCGCAGGAGATGCAGGTCGACAACCCCGAGGAGCTGCCGGAGTCGGAAGGCGAGCAGGAGCCGGATCCGAACGAGAGTCAGCAGGAGGGGCAGGGCGAGTCCACCGAAGAAAGCGGCCAGACGCTTCCTGCCGGTGAAGAGGTTTTCTTACAGCAAGGTGGCGAAGAGATAGAACAGATGGAGCTCGGCGAGGAAGAAGTCGGGCATGCTACGCGGGAAGGCGGAGAGGAACTCGAACTCGAGTTGGGCGAACTCGAGACGTTGGAGGTACAGCTACAGCGCGAGTTACTGGCCGCCGAGGAGCTCCCAGAGGATCCCGAAGCTCCGGAGGAAGAAGAAGAGAAGGAGGAGCTGGTCACGAAGGCGGAGGACTCTCGCATTGACTTTCGCGAGGTAAGCCGACCCGACGAGGCAGCGCTCCAGGAACTTCTGCAATCCGAATCGGTGCCGTGGGAGTACCGACAGATCGTGCTGGCCTATTTCAAGGCGTTGCGCGAACGTGACAACCAGAAAGACGAAGAAGAAGGCAGACGCCCATGATTGAAGCGGAGCAGCAGATCGGCACGTTCCAGGAACGTTTTCGCAGGGTCCAGAACGAGATCGGCAAGGTAATTGTTGGCAACGAAGATGTCATCGAGGGCATTCTGATTGCTCTGCTCGCCGGCGGCCATGCGCTGCTCGAGGGCGTTCCTGGGCTCGGCAAGACCAAGCTGGTCCATACGCTGGCCGACGTCCTGCATCTCGACTTCCACCGCATCCAGTTCACTCCTGATCTGATGCCGGCCGACATCATCGGCACGAACGTGGTTCACGAGACGGCCGATGGCGACCGCTACCTGGACTTCCAGCGAGGTCCGATCTTCGCCCAGATCATCCTGGCCGACGAGATCAACCGCGCCACGCCGAAAACGCAGTCGGCGTTGCTCGAAGCGATGCAGGAGAACAGCGTTTCGGTGGGCAACGACACGTTTGCGCTGGACCAGCCTTTCCTCGTGCTGGCGACGCAAAACCCCCTCGAGATGGAGGGCACCTACCCGTTGCCGGAGGCGCAGCTCGATCGCTTCCTGTTCAAGTTGAAGCTCGAGTTTCCCTCGGTAGACAACCTGCACGACATCATCGATCGCACCACACAGGTGGACGCGCCGCAGGTCAGTACCGTGCTCGGGGGCGATGAGATTCTCGAGATGCGAGCGACCGTACGTTCCGTGCCGATCGCAAGGCCGATCCAGGACTACGCCATTCGCCTCGTCCTTGCGACACACCCCGAGTTCGAGGAAGCGGTCGATGAGACGCGCCGCTATGTGCGCTATGGGGCCGGGCCGCGCGCCGTCCAGGCACTTGTTCTCGCTGGCAAGATCCACGCGCTCATGGATGATCGCGTGCACGTCTCGGCTGACGACATCAGGCGGGTGGCGCTGCCTGCCATGCGCCATCGCGTGCTCCTGAACTTCGAAGGCGAGGCTGACCGCGTCGACCCCGACACGATCCTGCAGGCGATCCTGGATAACCTCCCTGGCCCCCGCGAAAACTAGCGCTGGCTAGGTGACGGGGAGAAGAGGATGAGTACTGCCTCCAATCTGTCGGCGGACGGCCGCGAAGCTGGCCCGTTCGACGAGGAGTTCCTGCGCAAGCTGGAGCTTCTGAGTGTGGTCTCCAAGCGTCTGCTTGCCGGTCAGTTCAAGGCCGAACGGCGTGCCAAGAAGGTGGGCTCGGGAATAGAGTTCGCCGACTACCGTGGCTACGTTCCGGGCGACGATTTCCGCGCTGTCGACTGGCGCGCCTACATGCGCCTGAACCGGTTGATCCTGCGTCTGTTCGAGGAGGAGACTGATCTGCCCGTCTACATCTTCGTCGACGCCAGTAGCTCGATGGGGCAGCGGAAGCTCGACTACGCCAAGCGGGTGGCCGCGGCGCTGGCGTACGTTGGCCTCTCCAACCTCGACAAGGTGCACATGGCTGTCTACGCCGACGGCATCATCGAGGAACTGCCGGCACAGCGGACCAAGAGCCAGATATTCAACATCTTCCGGTTTCTCAACGGAGTGAAGCCGAGCCACGAGACGAATGCCGGTCGTGCGTTCCATCGCTTCTTCGGTGCCAACCGACGCCGCGGCATTGTCGTGGTGATCTCGGACTTCTTCGACCCGCACGGTGTCGGCCACGCGTTCGATGTCGTGCGCTACCAGCGCCAGGACCTGCTGGCGGTGCATGTCGTGACGCCCGAGGACAGTGTGCCGCCACTGAACGGCGAGGTTACGCTGGTTGACAAGGAGACCGACTGGAACCAGGACATCACCATCACACCGGGACTCCTGAGTGCCTACGAAGAGGTCTTCGAGGAATACTGCGACGAGATCGAGCGCTACTGCACTCTCTACGGCTTCGGCTATATGCGGACGGTTACCGACTTCCCCTTCGAGGATCTCATCATGCAGGTGATGCGTTCCGGGCGGTTCCTGTCGTGAGGGTGCGATGACGTTCCTGGGGCTGTCACAGACGATGGGCTGGTTGCTGGCGGCCGGCACCGCGACCGCCATACTCGTGATCTTCTTCCTGCGGATTCAGCACCGCCGCGCCCTCGTATCCTCGTCGATCCTGTGGGAGCGAGTACTGGAACGGAAGAAGCGGCGATCGTTGATCGAGTGGCTGCGGCGGCTGCTCTCGCTCCTGATTGCCCTGGCGATCGGGCTTGCGCTCGCGTTGGCATTTGGTGAAGTGGAACTTGGCCGAGCGGGCCGCGAGCCGCGCGATGTTCGGCTCGTGGTCGATAACCGTCCGACAATGGCGGCGCTCATGAGCGACGGCAGAAGTCGCCTCGATCACGCCATGGATCGCGCCGGCGAGTTGCTGGCGGGGGGCTCGTCCGCCGATCGCTTCACCGTCTACGATGCCGCCGGTATCGTCGTTGCGGCCGCAACGCGCGATCGCGACGCGGTCCGCGAGGTGCTGGCCGAGATGCGACCCACGGCCCGTTCGCTGGTATTGCCGTTGGCCGAGGACGGTAGCGAGACATGGTTGCTGACGGACGGGGTCGGCGCCGCCGAGGTGCCAGCTGATGTTCGCGTTGTCGGGCTTTACGAACCGGTTGTGAACGCTGGTGTCACCGCCTTCGAGATCCGGCCGCAGCCGACGGACCCCTACCGCTACGAAGCCTTTCTGGAGGTCGGCAATTTCTCGATAGATGCCAGGGCCGTGACCATCACGCTTCGCGATGGCGCCGGCGTGCAGTTTCGCCGTGTTGTCGACCTCGAGCCCGGTGGCCTGTATCGGAACACGTTTGATCTCGGCCCTCTCGATGGTGGCGAGCTACGAGCCGAGGCCGCGGTGGAGGGCGATGGTTATGCGCTCGATGACAGGGCCCATGTCTGGTTGCCGCGGACGGCGCCGGTGCGGCTCGCCTATGTATCGGTTGCGCGCGGTCTCGAATCGCTGTTGCGGTCAGTGCCTCATCTCGAACTCAGCGTGATCGACCCGTCCGAGTACGCTTCGCCGGCGGCGGAGGATCCGTTCGACGCATACCTCTTTGAAGGATGGGCCCCGCCGGAATCGCCCTCCCGACCCGTGGTGCTGCTGGGGCCGCCCCCGGTGGATTGGCTGCCCGCTCATCTAGGTGTGGCCGAAGCCGTGGGCGTCTTCCCCTTCGACACGGCGGCTCCTTTGCTGCGGCACGTGGATCTGCACGACGTAGCCATTGCTCGTGCCCGCGTTGTCGACCCGCTTGACGCGGCCATTCTGGCCGGAGACGCCGACCTGCCCCTGATCCTCAGTGGGTTGCGGCCGACTCGGTGGCTGGTGTTCAACTTCGCGATCGCGGATACCGACCTCGCGCAGTCAGTAGGGTTCCCGATCCTCGTGTCGAATCTGGTGGAGTGGCTGCGAGGCGACGCCCCAGCGCGCAGCGTCAATCTGGGCACGGTGGCGATCGATCTGCCGGGAGCGAGCGTTCGCGATCTGTCCACCGGCAGCGCAGTCGACGCCAGGACGGTGGGCGGCCGGACGGTATTCCGTGCCGACGCACCCGCCTTGTATCTGGCGACCGATGGAACCCGTCGGATGCACTACGCGGTGCGCCTGGATGGCAGCGAGCGTTCGATGGTCAACGCTTCGATCTTCGAATCGCCTGACGCACAGCTCGAATCGCCCGCCGCGGCGCGCTCGCTATGGCCGCTTCTGCTCGGTGTGGCAGCGGTGTTGCTCCTCGCCGAGGGACTTACGTACCACCGTCGGATAACGGTGTGATGAACCCATGAGCCTGTCACTTACCCATTCATGGCCGTTGTTGCTGTTGCCGGCCGTCGTACTCCTGTGGTGGGCTCGCCGTACGACTCTCATCGAGTTCCATCCGAGGCAGATCGATCTCATGGTCGGTGCCCGGGTGGTGGCGTTCATCGCGGCGGTGCTGGCGATGACGCAGCCCGTTCTCTATCGCACCGGGTCATGGATGGCAGTCGCGTATGTGCTGGACGTCTCGCAGAGCGTCGATCCGCGGGCGATCGAGGACGGGATCGGCTGGGTGGAGGATGCGGTAGCACAGGGAGCGTCGCAGGGGGGCGACGAGGCGACTCACCTTCTCGCCTTTGGCGGCAACACTGTCGCTGCGAGTGAACCAGACGCGTTTCGTACGCTGCGCGTGGCCGACGGCGTGGTGGCAGGCGCAGTCGATCGGTCGGCCACTGATCTCGCCAGCGCTCTCGATCGCGCGGTAGCGGCACTGCCGCCGCACCACGTACCACGAGTGGTGGTCCTCTCAGACGGCCGCGACAATGCCGGAGACCTCGCGGCGGCGGTTGAGCGTCTGGAGCTGGACGGAGTGCGCGTCTATGCGCGGCCGGCGTCGGCGCGCCGTGAGGATGGAGCCTGGGTCGACCAGGTCGCCGTGCCCGACACGGTCAGGGCGGGAGCGCCTTTCGAATTCGACGTCGGGGTCTTCTCTCGCGAGGCAGCCGACGCGACCCTTCGCGTCACCTCGGGCAACCTGATTCTGCTCACGGAAGAGGTGAGGCTCGAAGCCGGGTCGCAGGAGATTCGGTTGCTGCCGATCGTCGACGATGCCGGGGTCGTGGACCTGCAGATCGAACTCCTGGTCGAGGGCGATCCGGTGGTCGCCAACAACACTGGTCGCGCCACCACCGTCGCCCAGCCCAAGCTCCGCGTGCTCTACGTTGAAGGCGTGCCCGAACGTTCCGGCTATCTGCTGTCGGCGCTCACCGAAGGTGGCTTCGAGGTGGAGGTGGCCGCGCCTTTCAATCTGCCGGTGAGCGCGTTGGGCTACGAGCGCTTCGATGCGGTAATCCTCAGTGACGTCGATGCGCGGATGATCGACCAGGGGGCGATGATCTCGCTAGAAAGCTGGGTGTCGCTCTTCGGCGGCGGCCTGGTGGTTGTGGGAGGCGAGTCGGTCTTCGGCGAGGACGGTTATCAGGACACCGCGGTCGAACGAGCCATGCCCGTCTGGTTCAAGGCCGAGCGCGAGCCCAAGGACCTGGCGCTGGTGATCGCCCTCGACAAGTCGTACAGCATGGTTGGCGACAAGATGGCGATGGCGAAGGAGGCTAGCAAGGCGGCCGTCGAACTGCTCGAGGACGAACAGCAGTTCGGACTGCTCGCGTTCGACTATCACTTCTACTGGCCGGTTCCGATTCAGCTGGCGAGCCGAAGGGAACGGATCGTGGAGCGCATCGCCAGCATCGAAGCCAGTTCGCCTACCAATATCTATCCCGCACTCGAGGACGTGTACCTATCGCTGCAGACGACCGATGCGGAGGTGAAGCACGTCATTCTTCTGTCGGACGGTAAGACCTATGAGGACGACTACGAGACGCTTGTCACGCAGATGCGCGAGGACGAGATCACCGTGTCGGCAGTCGCAGTCGGCGACAAGGCGGACCGCGAGTTGTTGAGCGCCATCGCCGAATGGGGCGGCGGTCGTTTCTACTTCATCGCGGACCCCACGCGTGTTCCCGAGATCTTCGTGGACGAGACCCAGATGGCGCAGGGAATCACGTTGGAGGAGGGCGAACCGTTCGTCCCGCAATGGGTCAAGCCTGTCGAGGCGCTGGCGGGAATCGAACCCGAGGACATGCCGGAACTGTCGGGTTACGTACGCACATTGCCCAAGGACAACGCCGAGATCGTGCTCGATAGCGGCGGCGATGAGCCGGATCCGATACTGGCCCGCTGGCAATACGGTCTCGGCCGCAGCGTTTTCTTCGCCTCCGATGCGAAGAACCGTTGGGCCGCCGAGTGGTTGGAGTGGGATGGCTTCGCCAAGCTCTGGACGCAGCTGATTCGTGAGACCGCGCGCACGGACGATTTTCGCGAACCGGAATTCACCGTCCGCCGCGAAGATGGGCTTGCGCGGGTGTCACTGGCCCTGCTCGATGACCGTGGACGCTTCCGTAACGCCGAGCGCCCAGCCGTGACGGTCGATGTGGGTGGCGAGGAACGCGAACTGAGCCTGCATCAGGTGGCGCCAGGCCTGTATGAGGCGAGCACGCCTCTGGCTGCCGAGGAAGAGGCCTCCGTGCGCTGGAATGGCGACGATGCTCCGTTCGAGCGTCACCTCCTGCCGGCGCCCAACGCGGAGGATCGCTACCTGCCCCCGGACACGGCGCGCTTGCGGTGGTTGGCGGAGGCCACGGGCGGCATCTTCGACCCGTCGGTGGAGCGGTTGCTGGATCCAGCCGGGCAGACGGTCGTACGGCCCACCCGGTTGTGGCCCCTGTTGGCGGCGCTGGCGCTGGCGCTCTACCTAGTCAACATGTTGCTGCGCCGCGTACGAGTCATTCGCACTGACAGCTAGCAACCTTGGCGAGTTCGTGAGGCGCGGAGGTAGACGAGCAAAGGCCGGGAGCCACAATGGCTCCCGGCCTTTCTGATGCCGCAGGTGATCTAGCGCTTACGGATGATCACCGAGCCCTGCAATGTCTCAACCATGATCTCCGCGGCGCCGCCACCGTTGGTGAAACGGAGCTCCTGCGAAGGAACCCAGCGACTCTCCCGCCGCGGCTTCTGACCGAAGGCGTTGTCGATGTCCCCCATCATCGTCTCGACGTCGAAGCTGGCCGAGATATCTGCAGGCACGCTCAACTCGATCGCTCCGTTGACGTTATCAATGCTGAGTTCGCCGCCTGCGCCCACGTCACCGGTGAAGGTGATGTTGCCATTGACGCTTTCGAGATCCGCTTCCATCACGCGCGTCGCGGTGGCCCTGATCGAACCGGTGACGTTCTCCAGGTAGAGCATTGTGGCGCCGCCCGAGTAGGTAATGTCGCCTGTCACCGACTCGATCTCGACGATGCCGTTCACGCCTTCGACCACGAACTCGGCGGTAACGCCCTCAATCTCGAGGCTGGCGCCAATGGGCACACGGATCTCGAGGTTGACCTCGACATCGTTGTTGTTGCGACCACGCCAGCGGCGCCTGCCGTTCTCGCGGTCATCGTCATCGTCCCAGTTGTTGATCTCCGCATAGATCTCGACGGAGTCCGGGCCGCCTTCGATTACGAATTCATCGATGTCGGTGCCGATCGTCCCCGTCACGCTCATTTCATTGCCGGCAACTCCGACGACCCGGATGTGCCCGACGATGATGTCTTCGATTTCCACGCGGACGGTTGGCGAAACCTCCCGAGTGTCATCGATCTGCTGTTGCGCCAGTGCGGCGCCGGGGAACACGAGCATCCCCGCGGCGATCAGACCGGCTACTGAAGTTCTGTGGAGTGCTTGCATGGTCTTTCTCCTTTTCGTTTGTTTGGCTACCTGGCGATGGAGGCCCTACAGGCGACTCATTCCTTCCAGGAAGTTCACCCTCGTTCGGTACATATCAGTCAGCTTGCCAACCAGCTTGCCGTTGGCCGGATCTCGCTCCAGCGCGGCACGTGCCTCGGTGATCGCCTCGTCGATGAGGCGGAGGTTCTGTTCGACAATCTCGATGGTTTCCGGTGCCAGCTGATTTCGCTGCGCATCGAGCGAAGCCAGCAGGTCGTCGGTGATGGTCTGGTAGGACCGCTCGGCGTCCAGGAAGCCCTCCCACGCAACAGTCTCGAACTCGGTCAGTCCCGGTGCCGGCATACCGGTTGCGGGTACTGCCGGAGAGCGCACGAGATAGGCGGTGATCCCCGAGGAGAACGCCACCAGCAGCATCGCGGCCATCGCGACCAGGCCCACTCGGCGCCAGTTCACCACCGTCGTTACGGGTTGGGATTCACTACTCTCGGCGGTGAACTCGGGCCGCATGATCTTTCCTTCGCTGATCGCGGTCTCGATTCCTTGCCACAGATCGCGCTCGGGCTGAATCTCGCGTGGGAGTGTGTCGATGCGTTTCTTCATTTCTGGACTCAGTTCGTCGTTCAGGTCGTCAGGCGTCATTGTTCAGAGCCTCTCGCAGTAGCGATCTTGCGCGGTGCAGCTGCGCCTTGCAGGTGCCGGGCGCGATGCCCATGAGATCGGCGATCTCCTGGTGCTGGTATCCCTCGATGTCGTAGAGCACGAAGACCTCGCGCGCGCGCTCGGGCAACTGCGCGATGGCAGCATCCAGGTCGACGGTTGGCCCGCGGTTCGTACGGTCGCCGACGGACGCGTGGTACGACATGTCGTCCTGGTGCACGGTGCGTTCGCGTTCACGGGCGAGCTTTCGCCGCCGACTGAGCACGACGTTCGCCGCGACGCGGTGCATCCAAGTAGAGAAGTTCGCTGTGCCGCGGAACGTGTCGAGTTTCTGCCAGGCGCGGATGAACGCCTCCTGTGTCAGTTCCTCGGCCTCGGCGACGTTGGCCGTCATGCGCAGGCACAAGGCGTAGATACGCCCGAGGTTCGCGCTGTACAGCTCCTCGAAGGCACTGGTATCGCCCGCGGCGGCGCGGGTTACTAGTTCGGCGGCCTCGCTGCGGTTCAAAGCGATGCTGCCTGTGAGAGTTGCCTGCATTGCGATCCCTGAAGAGTCGTTTGGGGTTTCGCGTACTTAGACAGCAGACACAGGCATAGGGTTTGAAACCTCACCGGCAATTCCGGGGACAGAAGTGGCTGCGCGCAAAGGCCGGCACAGCTATCCGAGGATGTCGTCGAGGGCTGGACCGAGTTCGGGGAATCTGAACTCGTAGCCGCTGCCGCGAGTGGCTTCCGGTAGCACTCGCTTGCTGGAGAGCAATTCGACAGAAAAACCCCCCAGGGCCAGCTTCAGCACGAACGCTGGCGCCGGCGCGAAGGCCGGGCGATGCAGGACTTTTCCCAGGGCCCTGGCGAACTCGATCTGTCGCACCGGCGACGGCGCGGTGCTGTTCATGGCTACGCTGAAGTTCAGGTGCAGGGCGTGCTCGATGATGCCGACCGCATCATCGAGGTGAATCCATGACCACCATTGCCGGCCGGAGCCGAGGGGGCCACCGAGCCCTAGTTTCGCCGGCAGAAGCATCTCCTTGAGCGCCCCGCCACCGGGGCCGAGGACGATGCCCGTGCGGAAGCGGACGACGGCCACGCCGAGGCCTTCGGCATCCCGCGCCGCGGCTTCCCAGCCTTTGCTGACCCGGGCGAGGAAGTCGTCGCCACCGCGCGACTCCTCCGTCAGCGTCTCCTCACCTCGATCGCCGTAAAAGCCGATGGCGCTGGACGAAGCCAGGACCCGGGGACGCTCGGACAGTTCCGCGATCGCCGCCACTAGATTGGCGGTGCCGATGACTCGACTCTGCTCGATGGCTGCGCACTTGTCGGCGCTCCAACGTCCAGCCACCGATTCTCCCGCGAGGTGGACCACGGCTTCCACGCCCTCGAAGGCCTCCAGGGGCGCGGGGCCGCCCATCGGGTCCCAGAGGAACGCGCGGCCGATAGCCGGGTTGCCGCTCGTGGCAGACTCGCCGCTGCGGGAGAGTGCCCAGACCTCGTGGCCTTCGCGTCGCAATCGATGGCTAAGCGCGTTGCCAATGAATCCGGTAGCTCAGGTGATTAGGGTTCGCATTCTTGCCCTCCTGCCAGGAGAATCGGCCGACGTACGCGTTACGAGCGTTTGACCTCAGGCCCGCTCCTGATCAATGTTAGGCGCATGCCCGCCTCAGCACAGCCCTACCACGAGACCTTCGCTGCCGCCCTAGGCGTGCTTGGCGGTCGCGCGAGGCGGGTGCGGGGTGGCCGCGCGGTCGCCGACGCGATCGAAATTATCGCGCGTCAGCACTCAGACTCTGCCTCGGTCCTGTACGAGCCAGGCGGTTTGGTGGATGACGTCGCCCTGCATCTGGCCCTGCGGGCGCGCGGTGTGAAGCTGGTGAGCGTGGAGAGCGCGGGGGCGCAGCCGGCGGCGTTCGAGATCGGCTTGACCAGCGTGGAACTGGCGATCGCGCAGTCCGGGACGTTATTGATCGGCGGCGATGTGGGCGGTTGGGGGCTGGTTGCGGCTCTGCCGCGGATTCATATCGCGTTGCTTCGCACTTCCGACATCGAGCCGGATCTGTCCGCCGCGTTCCCACGCTTCGAGCGAGCCTTCTCGCACGGGCAGCGCAATTGGGTTTGGGTGAGCGGCCCTTCAAAGACCGCCGATATCGCGATGCAGCTCGTCACGGGTGTGCATGGCCCCAACATGCTCGAGGTCCTGATCGTGGACGATCAGCCCGGGGGGAGAGGATGAGCAGCCCAGGCCGCGACCTTGACGCGGAGATCCGCGCTGCGCTGACCGATCCCTCGATTCAGCAGGCGGTGGGCCCGGCCGCACGCACCGTGGCCGCGGCGCGCAGAGACGCGGTGGAGGGTTTCGCCGCGTACGACGCAGCGCGTGACAGGGCGAGGGCGATCAAGGAGAGCGCAATCGAGGCGCTCCCCGAGCTCATCGAGATGGCCGAGGAGGCAGTCGAGCGTGCTGGCGGCACCGTGCACCGTGCCGAGGATGCCGGCGCGGCCTGCGAGATCATCGTCGACATCGCCCAGCGCGAGGATTGCAGGACTGCGGTGAAATCGAAGTCGATGACCTCGGAGGAGGTGCACCTGAACGCTGCGCTGGAGCGGGCCGGGGTCCACGTCCGCGAGACGGACCTGGGCGAGTACATCGTGCAACTCGATGAGGATCGCCCGTCGCACATCGTCGCTCCGATTCTGCACAAGAGCCTCGAAGATGTTCGGCAGGCGTTCCGGCACGGGCTCGGTCTCGATGACGTCCCCGAGAGCCCCGAGCAGTTGACCCAGCTGGCTCGACAGCGCCTGCGCGAGGAATTCCTCGCCGCGGATCTTGGCATCACAGGTGCCAACTTCGTGATCGCCGAGAGCGGCACCATCATCGTGGTCGAGAACGAGGGCAACGCTCGTCTCTGCACCCAGGTGCCGCGCGTCCATGTGGCGCTGGCGGGGGTGGAGAAGCTGATTCCGGCAATGGCGGACCTGCAACCGTTCCTCGAGCTGCTTCCGCGCTCGGCGACTGGACAGTTGCTGAGCGTCTATTTGTCGGTCATCACCGGACCGGGCTGGGGGCGGTCGCCGCTGGTCGAGGGCGACCGTGCCTTCCACCTGGTACTGCTCGACAACGGCCGGATGGCAATGCGCGACGATCCCGTGCTGCGTGAGGCTCTTTGCTGCATCCGCTGTGGCGCGTGCCTCAACGTGTGCGCGCCGTATCAGGCGGTAGGCGGGCACGTGTACGGCGGGCCGACCTACCAGTCGGGCATCGGCGCAGCATGGGAAGCGGGCGTGCGTGGCCTCGATACCGCCGCCGAGTTCGCGCACCTCTGTTCCACTTGCTCCAGGTGTCAGGACGTGTGTCCGGTGCGTATCGATATTCCCTGGATGAACTCGGCGCTGCGCGGCCGTATCAGAGACAAGAAGGGTGATGGAGGCGGGAGGTTCGGCGCGCTGTTACGGGAGCCGCGGCGATTGTATGAGACGGTCCGCCGCACCCCGGGAGCGTCATGGCTCGGCGAGCTTCCGCCCGTCCGCTGGTATCTGGAGAAATCGGCCGGCGTTGATCGGCGCAGGCCCCTGCCGGAGTTGCCGTCGCTCACGTTGACGGAATGGTACGAACAACAGGGTGGGGCAGTGGTGCATGAGGGGAATGACGGCGCCCGAGTGGAGCCTTCCGCCAGCATGGTGGTTCTGTGGGCGGATTGCCACACTGAGCACGTCGAGACCACCGCGGGGCAGGCGGCGGTGCGTGTGCTCCAACGGCTCGGATACGACGTTGTGGTCGCCACTGGCGCCTGCTGTGGCCGCGCGGCGCTGTCGCAGGGCGATGTTCCCGCGGCCCAGCGACAGGCGAGGGGCCTGCTCGGCCTGCTCGAGCCGTTCGCCGAGGCCGGCGTGCCGATTGTCGGGCTGGAACCTTCGTGCGTCTCCAGCGTGGTTTGCGAACATGAGCATCTTCTCCCGGACGAGCCGAGCGCCATGATTCTGGCGATCCGAGTGCAGGAAATCTTCGACTTCTTGAACGACAACACCTCTGCGGTCGGCAACATTCTTGCTGGTGCCGGAGCGGGGGGTAGCGATCGCAACGGTGCCGCGGCTGAGCAAGAGGTACGGGGTGCCAGCGCCGGCGCGCGCACGGTGTTGGTGCACGGCCACTGTCAGCAGAAGACCGCCGGTTGGTATCCTGCCGTGCTGGAAGTGCTGGGGCGAGTCCCTGGCGTCGAGGTGCGCAGCACCACGGCGGAGTGTTGTGGGATGGCCGGATCCTACGGCTACAAGACCGCTACCTACGAGGTCAGCCGTGAGTTAGGCCGACGATTAGTTGGTGAACTCGACGATATGGCCGCAGCGGCGGGCAGTCAGGGCGTCGAGGATGTTCTCGCGTGCGGCACCTCTTGTCGCTCGCAACTGCGTGAATTGGGTCGTACCGTGCCGCGGCATCCGATCGAACTGATAGAGGAGGTCACGCGTTGAGCGCTGTCCACGAAGCAAAGACCGAGAGTGGGCCCCTGGGGCCCTTGCGCGCGCTGCTGGTGACTCAGTTCTTTGGCGCTTTCAACGACAACGCCTGGCGGTTGATCGTCACGTTTCTTGCCATTCGTGCCCTCGGTAGCGGCGCGGGAGAGGCTGCTGCCCAGACCCAGACGACGATGGCCACGCTGGTATTGACGGTGCCGCTGATCCTCTTCTCGATTCCCGCAGGCGCGCTCTCTGACCGCCTGAGCAAGCGGACAGTGATCGTTTCGATGAAGCTGCTGGAACTCCTGCTCATGGCAGCCGCGACGTTCGCCCTCATGCGTCACCCGGCCGGAGGGGTGCTGGCGTGGTGCGTGCTCGGTGCGATGGGAGCGCAAAGCGCGCTCTTCTCGCCGGCCAAGTACGGCATTCTGCCGGAGCTCCTGCCTCACAAGCAGCTGTCGATGGGCAACGGCATGCTCGAGATGTTCTCGACGCTTGCGATCATCGGGGGGACCGTCGCCGGAGGTCTGTTGCTCGCCGCCTCTGGCGATGCCACCTGGATGGCGGCAGCGGTCCTGCTGGCGCTGGCTGTAGCGGGCGTCGTCGCTGCCCTCAGGGTGCCGGCGGTGCCGGCGGCGAGCTCCACCGGGGGTGTATTCGAGACACTTGGCGACGGCTGGCGTGCGACGCGCGCGGACCGGGTGCTGTGGCTATCGGTCATGGGCTCGGCCGCGTTCTGGCTTGTCGCGAGCGTCCTTTTCCAGGTCGTCGTCGTGTATGTAACGACTCGCCTCGGGTTGGGCGAGCGCATGGCGAGTGCCGCGCTGGGCGTGATGATGGCCGGGATCGCCGCGGGCAGCGTCGCCGCGGGGAAGCTGTCGCGCAACCGGGTGGAGTACGGGCTGCTGCCACTGGGTGCACTGATGATGGCCGTGCTCACGACCCTGTTCGGTGTTCTGGTGCCAGGGTTCGCGGTGACGGTTGTGTTGCTTGCTTTGCTCGGCTTCTCGGCCGGCCTGCTGAACGTGCCCCTGAACGCGCTCAAGCAGTGGCACGCGCCGGCGGACCGACGCGGCGCCGTCCTCGCCGTCGGGAACATCATCAGCTACACGGGGATCTTGTTGGGGTCGCTGGGTGCGGGCGCGGCCGCGGCGGCCGGCCTGTCGAGTCAGGCAATCATCTTCATTGTGGCCCTGGCTGTGATTGCCGGAACGGTGTGGGCGCTGTACCTGCTGCCCGACGCGTTGCTGAGGTTCGTGCTCTTGCTGTCGACGAACACCTTCTACCGGCTGACCGTCGTAGGCGGCGAGAACATTCCTCAGCAGGGTGGAGCTTTGCTGGTCCCCAATCACGTCTCGTTCGTGGACGCGTTCCTGCTACTCGCGTGTACCGATCGGCCCGTTCGTTTTCTTGCCGATGTCAGCTACTACGACCACTGGCTGTTGCGCCCGTTCATGCGCTCGCTGGGAGCGATCCCGATCTCCTCTTCGGGTGGGCCGAAGCTGATTCTCAAGGCGATGAGGGACGCTGGCGACGCCATTGATCGGGGCGAGATCGTCTGCATCTTCCCCGAGGGGCAGATCACGCGGCTCGGGATGATGCTGCCTTTCCAGCGGGGCTTCGCGCGGATCGTGAAGGGGCGTGACGTACCGATCATCCCGATCTATCTGGACCGTGTCTGGGGGAGCATCTTCTCGCGAGCCGGGGGGCGCTTCTTCACGAAGGTGCCATCGAAACTCCCGTATCCGGTCACCATCGAGGTGGGCGAGGCGCTCGCGGCCGACACACCTCTCCACGATGTGCGGCGGCATGTGCGCGAGCTAGGCACGGAGGCGTGGATCGGCCGATCTCACGAAAGCCTGCCCTTGCACCACACCCTCGTGCGACGTTTCCGGCGACGCCCCTGGAAGCTGGCCTTCGCTGACGCCACGCGTGGCGAGATGAGCCGTTTTAAGGCTCTTGTCGGCGCGGTGGCGCTGGCGCGGGCGCTGCGCCCGCACTGGGAAGGGCAGAAGAACGTCGGCATCCTGCTCCCGTCTATCGTTGTCGGCGCACTCATGAACATCGCGACGACGCTGGCAGGCCGCGTGGCCGTGAACCTGAATTTCACCACGGGCAAGCGGGGCATGGAAGCGGCCGCGGGTCAGGCAGGCTTGAAGACGGTGGTGACGAGCGCGGTGTT
>JAJCXT010000065.1 GCA_029263295.1 Acidobacteriota bacterium
ATTGTAACAAGGCGGCCGCCTGCCCATGCGACCCCGGCGAGACGCTACTCCTGTTCGCGCCGCGCGCGCGGGTGGGAGGCGCGGTAGACGTCCTGGAGCCGACGCGTGGACAGGTGCGTGTAGCGCTGGGTAGTGGCGAGCGACTCGTGCCCGAGCAGTTCCTGGATAGCGCGCAGGTCAGCGCCGGAGTTCAGCAGATGCGTTGCGAAGGAATGCCGCAACGCATGCGGGGTGACCCGTTTGGCGATGGGACTTTCGCGTAACCGGCGGTCGAGGATGCGGCGCAGCGCGTCCGTCGTGAGGCGGCCGCCGTGATCCCCGAGGAACAGGGCCTCGATTGCGTCCTCGCGGTCCGTCCCATCCAGCTTCCGGGGCCGCGGAGAGTCACCGGCAAGCCAAACGTCGCGCACCGCGAGCCAGGTGTCGAGTGCGGCACATGCGCGCGCTCCGAACGGCACGATCCGTTCCTTGGCGCCCTTGCCGAGCACACGCAACGTGTTATCTGCGCGCGGAGAATTGCGGTTCAACCCGACGAGCTCACTGGCGCGCAGCCCGGTGGCGTACAGAAGTTCCAGCAGGGCGCGATCGCGATGCCCGGTGGGGGATTCGTCGACAAACCCGAGCAGCGCGTCGACATCCGATTCGGTCAGGAATCGCGGCAAACGCTGCTCGGTCTTGGGGTTGCGGACCTGTCGTGCGGGGTTGCTCTCGAGAATGCCCTCGCGGCACAGGAAGTTGCAGAAGGAACGCACAGCGGCAAGTTTGCGTCCGATCGTGACGGCTGACAGGCGAGCCTCGTGCATCCGCGCGCTCCAGGCGCGTACCGCATCCGAACTGACGGCCTCGGCAGGGATCGCTGGCGCCTGGCCGGAGCGCTTGGCGCGGTTGCCGCGATAGTCGGTTTCCTCGCCGCTCACGTAGGCAGCCAGGAAGCTGGCGAACTGATCGAGGTCGCTGCGGTAGGCACGCAGCGTGTGCGCCGACGCATCTTCTTCGAGTCGCTTCGCTTCGAGGAAGTCGTCGCGTCCGAGTAGTTGGGTGGCGGTCACCTGGGGGCCAACACAGCGCTAGTTGGTGGTCTGTACCCGCCGCTCTTCGAGGAGCTGGTCGATGAGCACACGCAACTGGTCAGTCTTGTTGGGAACCGCGCCCATCCACTTCTTGCGGATCTTCCAGTTCGAGTCCACAAGGTAGGTCATCGGGAACCCGTAGATCGGCCCCCAGGAGGTCTCGATGTCGGAGTTCCCCATCACGATGGGGTACTCGAGGTTGAACTCCATCGTCCCGATTCGGATCGGACGCGCGACCCATTCCTCCACCTGCGCTGCGCTTCCAGACTGCAGAGTGATGCCGAGCATCTCCACGTCCTGGCCGGCATAGTCGGCATGTAGCGAGTTGTAGTGCGGAATCTCCGTGAGACACGGACCGCACCAGGTCGCCCAGAAGTCCACCACCATGATCTTGCCGTCGTATTCCGCGGAGCTGATCGCGGTGCCGTCGAGCGCGTGGACGACGAAGTCGGGTGCACTGGCGGCGGGATCGAGCACCGAGATGGCTCCGGCGTTGCCGTGGATGTCGCCGGGAAGACCTTCCGCGTGCGGGAACACGACGTAGCCGAGAGAGAACGCGAGCGCGCCGATAACCAGAATCAGCAAGGCGGGGCGAAACTTGTTGAACATTTTGGCCTCCGTGGCTCGACAGCAGACGCGCTATGGATGCGCGCAGCTGAGACCAGGCAGGATTCGGATCGGGATGAAGTTCGCAGACTATTCTAGCTGCTAGTCTGCGTGGCGCTCCCGGCGTGGTGGGTATTGTCGTGAAGTTCTTTGCCGCTGCCACGGCGGCGGTTTCCACCGCCGCCTCGCCAGAACGGGTTCCGCTAGGGGCTTTTCTTGGCGCCCTTCTTCTTCACGGCTTTCTTCTTGGCGGCCTTTTTCTTGGCCGTTTTCTTCTTCGCCGCCTTCTTCTTCTTTGCCTTCTTTTTCTTCTTCTTACGCCGTGGACCCGCGGCGCGGCGCTTCTCGAGCAGTTCGAGCGCCTCTTCCACGGTCAGTGCGCTGGGGTCGGCGAACCCCTTGGGCAGCGACGCGTTGGTCTCACCGTCGGTGACGTACGGGCCGTAGCGGCCGTCCAACATCTTGATCTCGCCGCCCTCGAGTTGCTCGACGTTTTCGAAGATCTTCAATTGCGTCGGAGAGCGGCGGAACCCCTTCTTCTCCTGTGCCAGAAGCTCCAGACAGCGCGCGACGGTCAGCGTGAGCAAGTCGTCGCTGGCAGTGAGGCTACGGGTGTCGTCTCCGCGCTTGATGTAGGGGCCGTAGCGTCCGTTGGCCGCCGTGATGTCGTTGCCGTCGGCATCCTGGCCAACCACCTTGGGGAACTTCAGCAGCTGGATGGCGAC
This sequence comes from Acidobacteriota bacterium, assembly GCA_029263295.1. Taxonomy (GTDB): domain Bacteria; phylum Acidobacteriota; class UBA890; order UBA890; family WLXD01; genus WLXD01. The sequence goes on from JAJCXT010000065.1 coordinate 2,402, forward strand.
TTCGAGCGAGACCTCCGCGGGAGACATGCCCTTCAGCAGCGAGGCCATCTTCGGCTTCTTCTTCTTGTCCTCGGGGTCCGGGTCGCCGAGCTGCACGTAGGGGCCGTAACGGCCGACCTTGAGGTAGATCGGAAGCCCCGACTCCGGATGCGCGCCGAGCGGTTCGTCGGCCTTCTCGGCGTGGATGATCAGTTCGGTGGCCTTTTCGACCGTGACCTCGTCGGGGCAGATCCCCTCGGGGATGTTGGCGGTCGACTCGCCGCGCTGCAGGAACGGGCCGTAACGTCCAACGCGAATGATGATGTCGCGGCCTTCCTCGTCGCTACCCAACGGAATGCTGCACACCTCGCGCGGGTCGATCTCGTCGACCTTGGCCTCGAGTAGCGGCTTGAGTCCCGGCATGCCGTTGCCGAAGTAGAATTCGCGCAGGTACGGCAGCGATTCCTTCTCGCCTCGCGCGATCCGGTCCAGGCGATTCTCCATGCGGGCCGTGAAGTCCGTGTCGATGAGGTGGCCGAGGTGGCTCTCCATCAGGTTCACCACCGCGAACGCGGTGAACGTGGGCACCAGCGCGTTGCCCTTGCGGAACGTGTACTCACGGCGCTCGATGGTGTTGATGATGGAGGCATACGTACTCGGACGCCCGATGCCCGACTCCTCGAGGGCACGAATCAGACCAGCTTCCGTGATCCGCTGCGGCGGCTTCGTGAGGTGTTCCTCGGTCTCGATCGCGGGCGCGACGGCTTCGTCCTGTTCCACGGCCGGCAGCAGGCGGTCCCGCTCGCTCAGCGCTCCCTTCGGGTCGGGGCGTCCCTCGACGTAGGCGCGGAGGAATCCCGGAAAGTCAATACGCGAGCCGGTCGCCCGGAACTCCGCGCGTGACCCGTCGAGATCCGAGTTCACTACGGTGACCGCCATCTTGTGGCCCTGCGCGTCGCGCATCTGGCAGGCCATGGTGCGTTTCCAGATCAGGTCGTAGAGCCTGGCCTCGTCGGGACCTGTCGCCTGGCGCACGTCCTCGACTGGGGTGATCCGGCTGCCCGCGGGGCGGATCGCCTCGTGCGCCTCCTGGGCGTTCTTCACCTTGGTCTGATAGCTGCGCGGTGCTTCCGGCAGATACTCGCTGCCATAGATGGTCTCGATGCTGGAGCGGGTCTGCTTGAGTGCCTCGCTGGACAGGGTGACCGAGTCGGTTCGCATGTAGGTGATGAAACCGTTCTCGTACAGAGCTTGGGCCGCCCGCATCGTACGGCGGGCCTGGAAGCCGAGCTTACGGTTGGCTTCCTGCTGTAGCGTCGAGGTCGTGAAAGGCGGCGCCGGTCGCCGCTTGAACGGTTTCTCTTCGACCGACGCCACGCGAAAATCCTGTGGCATGAGCGCCTGCGCCAGCGTGCCGGATTCCTCGCGGCTGAGCAGTCGCACCGCCGAGTCCTTCAGCTGTCCCGTATCGGGATCGAAATCGCCGCTGCGGGCCAGGCGCTGACCATCGAGCGTGTGGAGCTTGGCTTCGAACTTCTCGCCGGAGTCGGTCGTGAATTCCGCCACGAGGTCCCAGTATTCGGCTGCGACAAAGCGCATTCGGGCGCGTTCCCGGTCAACCAGAATACGGATCGCGATGCTTTGCACGCGGCCTGCAGACAGCCCGGAAGCCACCTTGCGCCACAGCACGGGCGAGACGAGGTATCCGTACAGGCGGTCGATGATTCGACGGGCTTCCTGCGCCTCTACGAGATTGTGGTTGATCTCTCGCGTCTGCTCGAGCGATTCGAGAATCGCAGCCTTGGTGATCTCGTGGAAGACCATCCGCTTGACCGGCACCTTGGGCTTGAGGATTTCTACGAGGTGATGGCTGATGGCCTCCCCCTCGCGATCTTCATCAGTTGCGAGCAGAAGTTCATCAGCGTTCTTGAGCGCCGCCTTCAGTTCCTTCAGCTTTGCCTTCTTGGCAGCCTGCACCACGTAGAGCGGCTTGAAGTCGTCATCGACATTGACGCCAAGGCGAGCCCAGGCTTCGCCCTTGTGAGCTTTGGGGATTTCGGCGGCGTTCGACGGCAAGTCGCGTATGTGGCCGACGCTCGACTCGACGATGTAGTCGTCGCCGAGATACTGGGTCAACGTTCGCGCCTTGGTCGGCGACTCGACAATTACCAGTCGTTTGGACATGACGATCCAGGAAGTTCTTGATGGTCGGCGGTGGAGTCTAGCAAAGAGCTCCGCCCCGTTATTCGCTGTCGCCAAGGTGCGCTCACCGCGCTTCAATCCGGTTGCCCGGAAGCAGCGCGGCCAGTCCTCTGATCTCCAGACCTGTGGCTGCGACCAGAAGTACAGCAGTCGAAAGATCCAAGAAAGTGCCTATTTCGTCAAGCCGCCGGGCTTCGCCAGGCCGCAACGCGAGCAGCAATGTTCGCTCGGAAGAGGACAGATTCTGTAGATCCCGCCGGGCCGGAGCGGGCTGCGGGCCGATCTGGAGCGCACCCTCGCGCAGATGCGTAAGGATGTCGTCGACGCTGGTGCAGGGATACGCGCCTTGCGATATGAGGGCGTGACAGCCAACGCTCGTCCGCGACGTAATGGGGCCCGGGACGACGAGTACGTCGCGGTTGTAGCTGATCGCGAGATCGGCCGTGATGCGGGCGCCGCACTTCTCGGCCGCCTCGACGACAACCGTCAGGGCGGCCATGCCGGCGATGATCCGATTTCGTTGCGGGAAGTGCCAGGGTGCCACCTTGGTGCCGGCTTCGAGTTCGGCCAGTAGCGCTCCCTGGGTGGCGATGCGTTCCGCCAGACCGCGGTGTCGTGCCGGGTACACGGGGTGCAGGCCTCCCGGCAGTACGGCCACCGTGTGCCCGCCCACCGCAAGAGCGCCCTCGTGAGCTGCTGCGTCGATGCCACGCGCCATCCCGGAAACCACACTGACCCCGCGTCGCGCCAGCGCCGCGGCCAGGTCGACGGCTATCTCGCGCCCATAGCGCGTGCACGCGCGCGACCCCACGATAGCCACGCGCGGCAGGTCGGCGAGATCGCCGCGCACGTGAAGCACCGCCGGCGGGTCGTGCGCGTCGTGCAGTAGGCGCGGGTACAGAGAGTCGCGCGGCGTGATGCGCAGACAGTGGTCTGCGTAGCGCTTCGCTTTGTTGGGTCCTTTCGGTGTGATGCTCACGCCTGATGAGACGGCCACGCGTTGTGTCCTGCGGGCCACGGCAGCGCACGGTCCCACGCTTGCGGCGCGGAGGCCGCGATCTATAGACTCAAACAGTCGCCAAGCGGGCGGCACTTCTCGGGTCCCCCCAGGGTGGTCTTGCGGCTTCGGCCCATGACCGCCAGACGCCCTCTCCGTTCGGACGAGTCGGAGGCTCATGTCTTCTGAACTCTTGCTAAAGAAGAGTCGCCGCCCCTCTGGGGATGGCAAGTGGTCCTTTCGCCGTGTCGCTACGACGCTCGCGATCGTTCTCGCGCTGGTTTCCGGTATCGCCTGTTCGGCTTCACCCGTCGAGCGCGGAAAGAACCAATCGCGCGAGGGCGTCTTCGCCGCTGACCAGGGATACTGGGAAGAGGCGGAGTTTCGCTGGCTGAAGGCGCTGGCAATCGCACAGCTCAACGCCAGGGCGCTCAACAACCTCGCCGTTCGTTTTGAACGCGAGGGTGAGTTCCAGGACGCGAAGGAGTACTACGACAAGGCTCTTGTCGCTGCGGCTCCGGCCGAGCAGTTCTATATCGAACGCAACAATCGGCAGTTCGCCCCCATCTGGGAGCGCATCGCCAGTGGCGATATGGATGATGTGGATGCGGTCGAGTTGCCGTTAGAAGAGTTTCCCGTCGGTGAGGATCCAAACGTCGGCGTGATGGAGATCATCATCTCCGTCCCCGACCAGGGCCCGAACCTGGCGGGATACGATCGCGTGCTGATCGGGAACTTCGTGCCCGCGGAGACCTCGGAGTCGAACATCAACGACTTCGCGGTGCGGTACTTCCGTCGTCGCATCACCCAGCGGACGTTCTACGAAACCCAGGACCAGGTAGGCGAGCCGCTCGATCCGACACAGCGCAGCGAGGCTCTCTTCGATGACTCGGCCTACTGGATCAGCCGTGCGGCTGACGCCCGTGCCGACCTGGTGCTGACCGGAACGATTGGCCTCACCACCGAGGAGGAGTCGCAGATGCTGCGCGAGCGCATCCGCACGCCCGAAGGTGAGATCCGCGAGGTCGCTCGATTCCAGGATGTCGTTACCTACAGAGTGACCTTCGACGTGGTCGTGCTCCGCGGAGAAGACGGCGAGAGGATATTAGACAAGACACTGGAGGCCGACGCCTCCTTTCCGGTCGAGGATGGCGCGTCCCATTCCGAGGCCGTTTTCGAGACCCTTGAGCGACTGCTGCCGCAGTTACTCGACACGATTACCCCCCGTCGCTCAGAGCAGAGTCGCTACCTGATCTACTGAGCCCAGGGAGACCTAATACACATGCGCAGCCCATCCCTCGTTCGCCGGCATCTGTTTGCCTTTCTGTTGCTCGCCACCACGGCGGTAGCGCTCGGCTTCACACCTCAAGCCCTGGCGCAGTTCAACAACACTCCGTTCTCGAGCACCTTCGGCCAGAACAAGGTCACCTACGAGTCGTTCGACTTCTGGAAGTACTCGGCGCCGCACTTCGATGTTTACTACTACCCCGAAGAAGAGGCGCACCTCGACGAGGTCGTGGCGTTCGCGGAGGCCGCTTACGAACGCATCTCGCGCAAGATGAACCATCAGCTCAGCGAGCGGATGCCGATCATCTTCTATCAGACGCACCAGGATTTTCAGCAGACGCACATCCTGCCGTTCTTTCTGCCTGAGGGCGTGGCGGCGTTTGCCGAGCCTACGCAGAATCGGCTCGTGCTACCCGTGGATGACCCCCCGGATCAGTTGCATCTGCTGATGGTTCACGAGGTCACGCACCTCTTCGAGTTCGACTACTTCTTTGGCAATCGTCTTGGCGCCGCGGTGCGCGCCCAGCCGCCGGGCTGGGTAATGGAAGGCTTCGCCGAGTACATGGCGGACAACCTCACGACGCTCGACGAGATGATGCTGCGGGACATCGTGCTTGCCGACGACATTCCGACGCTCATCCAGATGAGCTACATCGACTCGTTCTTCAATAGTTACGTGCTCGGCGAGGTGGTCTGGAGCTACATCGAAGAGGAGTACGGCGACGAGGGCGTTCGGATCTTCCTCTCGGAGCTGCGCCGGGACCTGGGACAGGATGTCGAGCGCGACCTCGAGCGTTCCTTCAATGTCACGCCGAACGAGTTCAATACCGATTTTCGCGAGTGGCTGCGCGATCGCTATCTGCCGAACGTGCTCGATCACAGTGAAGGCCCGGACTTCGCGCGCGGCGTGATGACCGGCATCGCGTTCGAAGATCGTCAGCCGGCCTTTAGCCCGGTGGTTTCGCCAACGGGCGACGAGTTCGCTGCGATCTCCGTCAATCGCAAGACGCAGCAGGTCGACATCTATACGTTCGATTTCGCTACGGGCAAGCCGAAGAAGAACCTCACAGGTGGCCACCACGGCGACTTCGAATACGTCATCGGGCAAGGGGTGACCGTAGGGTTCCAGGCCGGTAACGACCTCACCTACTCCAACGACGGGTCGCAGCTGGCGTTCTTCGCTCGAACTCCACCAACCCGAACGCTGTTCGTGGTGGATGCCGACACGGGCAAGATTCGCACCAAGTTCAAGACCGAGCTGGACCAGGCCCTGTCGCCCAGTGTTGGCCCCGACAACCGGGTAGTGTTCGCGGCCCACGAGAATGGTGTGCGTGACGTCTATCTGTTCGATCCGCAGACGGAAACGCTGTCGAACCTGACGCAGGACGATTTCTACGACTACGCGCCGATCTGGTCGCCGGATGGGCAGAGCATCGTGTTCGCCTCGCACGTCATGGGTCACAAGAAGCTGTTCCGCATCGACCTGGCGCGGCCGCAGCAGCGCATCCAGCTGACGTTCGGTCTGTACGACGACACACAGCCCTCCTTCTCTCAGGACGGCTCCAAGGTCTACTTCGTTTCCGACCGTACGGGCGAGCACAATCTCTACGGCATCGAGCTCGCCACGGAGACCGTGTTCCGCTACACGAATATCCTTCACGGCGCGTTCTTCCCGCACGAGTTGGCCGCGACCGGCGAGCTGATGTTCAGCAACTACAGCGACGGGTTCTATGAGCTGTACGCGATGGAGTTGCCGGAACCGGTCGAGACGTTCGTGGCCGTGGACGAAGCCATCGACGACGAAGAGATCGATCGCATCGAGGCCGAGGCGACGGCGCTCGCTGACGTCGAACTCTCTGATCAGAACCGCACGCAGTCGGCGGGTGGTGGCTGGCACATCTCGAGCATCCAGATCGCGGGCGGCTACAGCGTTGGATCGTTCGGCGGCACCGTTCTAGCGAACACGTTCATCGAGTTTCAGAACCTGATGGGGACACAGACCATCACCGCGGTACTGGGCTCGGTGCAGGGTGCGCGCAACTACACGGGCATCTATCGCAACTCGGCCCATCGCTGGAATTACGGTGCGATGCTCACCAGTCAGCGGTCTTTCTTCTTCACGCAGGACATCAACGGCGGCCTCGATCGCAATTCGGTGTTCGAACTGGACGGCGGCGAGTTTTTTGCCGACTATCCGTTCACACGCGATTGGCGCTCCGAATTCTCACTCGGTTACTTCCGACGGGAGTTTCTGCCGTCGAACTTCATTCTGCAGAGTTCCGGCGGGGAAGCGGTGCGCTTTGCGGATCAGTTCCACAGCGGCAACTATATGTCGGTGGGCGTGAAGCTCATTGGAGACAAGGCGCGTTTCAAGGAGTACGGCCCCTACGCGGGACGCCGCGTGAGTCTCGGAGTTGATGCGGCGCCGCCCGGTGTGGGCAATATCAACTTCTATGATGTGACCGTCGATCTGCGGCAGTACGTGCAGGTCACCAAGGACAGCCAGCTTGCGTTCCGTGCCTGGGGCGCGGGGAGTTTCGGTGACGATCCGTCGGTCTTCTACATCGGCGGCCTGAACCAACTCCGCGGCTATGACTACCTCCGTTTCAGCGGCAACCGCGCGTTTCTCGGCAACGTTGAGTATCGCTTCCCGCTGATATTCGAGTCGCGCGCCGGCGATTTCGTTCTGCGGAATATCCGTGGATTGGTCTTCATGGACGTGGGCGCGGCGTGGTTCAAGGGAGAGGAGTTCAACTTCTCCGTTGACGGCAGTCTCGAGGATGCGCTGGCATCATTCGGCGTTGGCGTTGGAGTGAATCTGGTCGGCTTGCCGCTGTGGTTCTTCTGGGCGCAGCGTACCGACTTCAAGGAGCTCGACGGCGGTCCTGACTTCCAGTTCTACATCGGCCCGCTGTTCTAGCAGGGGTTTCCGCGTAGACTGCCAGTCGCTGGCGGCAGGGGGATAGGCTTGGCGCGTTTCCGCATCGAAGGCTCGACGATCGACATCGAAGCCCTCGAGGCTCGGGTGGATGCCGCTATCGAGGCGAAGCGCGGGACTCGGTTTACCGATGCCGAGCTCGAGCGGCTGCGTAGCGAACCTCTCGAGGCCCGGCTACGGCGCGAAGACCTGCCGCGCGGCTTGATGGAAGAACTGCACGCTGTGCGCGGGCGACTCCCCGAGGTGCCCCCAGGGCCCGGAGCGGAGCCGGCCGCGGCGCCGCCGCGCGAACGCAGCGAAGAGCTGGGCTCGCAGCATGCGTCGCCGGACATGGCCTACCTGTGGGCGACGGACAGTGGCGGGCTGGGTGGCAAGCTGGTTGGCGCGTTGCGGCGGCTGGCGCGACCGTTCTTCCGTGCGACGACCAACCTCGAAGGCGCGTTGGTGCAGCAGCAGGACTACTCACGCGAGATGGTGGCCGCCACCGAGCGTGACCTGGTTGCTCTGGAGCAGCGGCTGGAGCGCAGTTTCGACGTTCTCAAGGACAATCTCGACGCGCGCATCGACCGCACCGCCGACTGGGCAGGAGCCCAGATGACGGCCACGTCAGGGACGCTCGAGGAGCGCCAGGAGCGGGCGCTGCATCTGTCGCACAATATGGTCGTAGAGTTGACCAATGCGCGATTGGATCTACAGCAAATGCAGGCCCGGCTGAACGAGATGGCCCGCCGCATGACGGAACTCGAGATGCGCGGTCGCACGCTGGAGAGAATCACGCTCCAGCCTGGCGAAGAACGCGCCAGCGATTAGCGGACCACGCGCTGCTAGCCGCCGTCAGCGTTGTTTGGGGATCTTCACGTCGCCCGCCACGTCGCGGTGACGAATGCCGCCCGAACCGTCGTCCTGCACGGTGAAGTCGCCGCCTACGGAGGCCACCCAGATGCCGCCGGAACCATCCTCGTGGACCATCACAGAGCCGCGCACGCCGTCGATCTCGATGTTCCCGGAGCCATCGTCGTCGACGACTACCGAACCGGCGTCGTCAATGTTGATGTTGCCGGATCCGTCAGTAATCCAGATCTCGCCACCGACACTCTCGAGGCCGATGTTGCCGGATCCGTCATCGATAGAGACGTCTCCTGCGACGCCGGATATCTCGAGGTTGCCTGAGCCGTCCTCGAGTTCGACACTGGCAACGTCGCGGATGGTGAGGTTGCCGCTCCCGTCGTCAACGCGGAGCGCCATACCGGATGGGACGCGGACGTGCAGGTCGATGTAGGCGTAGCGTCCGCCAGTCCAGCTCCAGCCGTCAGGGATCTCGGTCTCGATCGTGACGCGGTCGTCACGTGGACTGACCTCCACTGACATTTCCTCGAGACGATCGGCGTCCGAGGCGCAGGCGCGCCCCTCGATCACGATTCGGTCTCCGCCGCCGCCCTCGATTACCAACTCACCAGCGCCGGCGATGATGACGGCCAGGCTAACGCCATCCGCGGCGGTGCGCAGATCGATGTCGCGCGAATGCTCGCAGCGCTCCGCCAAGGCTGGCTGGGCGAGTACGAGGCAGGCGAGAAGAAAGACTCCGACGAAAGCTCTGCGCATGGCACACCTGTCTGATTGTAGGCACGGTACCTAGTAAGACGCTGTCTCGGCCCGTAGGGTTTCAATCCTTGAAGCACGCCAGAAGAAAACGCGCCGGTGAGCCCTGGCCATCAAGGCCTCGTATGACGGACTGCTAGCGACCGAGCGCGGTTGGCGGCGCCGGCTGTCGACAGTAGCGGATCGTGCCTGCGCTGTACGAGATAAACACAGGGCAGCGCGCGACCAGAGGCGCACCGATGATCAGCACCGGTTTGGCCTGCATTCCCAGAGCGCCGAAAATCGGCAGGTCACCAACTATGGTGCGCAGGCCGGAGAACAATGTGCCGTTGATCACGAGGCCCCCCAACGCGCCTGAGTGGAACTCGAAGTCGTCGCCGCCGAGCCCCGGACTGGCGGTCTGCGCGCTGTTCGCGAGCACCTCGACACCAGCCGTGCCGCTGCCAACTCGGTTGATCAGCATGCGCCGGGCCCCGGAGTCGAGGAGCGCCTCTACCACAGCGCCATTCACCTCCACGCGGTGGCGTATGAGACGCCCACCGAGAAGCTCGATTGGGAACGCGGCACCCAATACGGCGGCGGCACCGTCTGTCGGTGTGGCGCCCCGTGGGTACATCCACAAACTGCCTGCCGGAGCGTCAATCATCACGTCGAAGCGGCTGAGAATATCGGCCCCGAGTATGCCGTCGAACGTCTGGTCATCAGAAACCAGCTCCTGGTTCGGCAGGACGATGACGTCGCGGTCATCGATCGAGAATTCCCCGACGCGGAGCGAAGGAACGGTGGCGAGCAGCGCTGCCGCGGGCCCGCTCGCGCCCTGAATCTCGATCTCGCGGTTGGGCCCCCGCGAGAAGCGCTCGGCGGTCTGTGCCGAAACCGCGGTCCATGACGCGCCCGTATCCAGAACGAAGCGCAGTGGCACGGGCGCATCGTTTAGATAGACCGGCACCACGAGCCATCCGAGATCGACCATCGGCACTTGGACCTGGGCGCTTATGCCAGCGGGAGCACTGGCACTCAGAAGTATAGCGAGCACCACGATGGGGCCAGACATGCGGACATGCATCAGCGGAGTGCTCGGTGGGGGTAACGAGGGACCAGGGCGGGCTTCTCCCCAGAGGATAGATAGAGAGACCCGCTCGCGGCCAGTGCGGCCGTCGCCGTTGGGTGAGATGGCCCATGGCAGGAGACGAAGCACGATCCTCCCGTGGACAGGCCGGGTTGGTGTGAGTCACGCGGCAGATCCCTAGAGCCACACCCCCGACAGAATGGCAGCCGGCACTGCGGCCAGGGCCCAGGCCGCCAGAATCCGCGGGGCGTTCTTCGCTCCGCCACGCGCCAGCTGCCACGCGACGGCCGGCAGCGCGAACAGGAGCAGGACGGCACCTATCGAGCCCATCCCATAGCCTCCCAGCAGCCAGCCGCCGATGAGACCGACCGTTCCGGCGCCGAGTCCGTTGCCAACGGAGCGCAGCCAGCCGGGAGCGCTCGCCGTGCCCATGCGCACCGTTCGGTAGGCGAGCGCCGCCCCGGCGGAGGCCAGCAGAAGCACCGTAAGAGCACGCCATGCGCTGGGCATCAGGATCGAGTTGATCGACAGCGTATCCTCCTCCGACTCAGCCTCGAGTTCGGCTCGCAGCCGAGGCATCTCGGCGGCCATCTCGCGGAACTGTTCCACCAGGTCCTCGGTAATCTCGGGGACCGTGGCCAGGTCTTCGAGCCGCGCGAACGGTGACTTCGCCCGGATACGGCGCGCCAGGTCGAGGTCGACACCCGGTACGCTGACAAGGTCCGTGAGCGAAGCGCCGTTGAGATCGAAGGTATGGACGCGCGGCAGGCCGCGATACTGGTCGAACAGCGTTGTTCCTGTTTCGAATTCCCGATTCGCCATCCAGAGCTCGGGCGGCAACTCACCACCTGTGCTCTTGCCGAGGAACACTTCCGCGACGATCTCGTCGACCCAGCTGGCCTCTTCGGGGAAGCGCTCGCGATAGGCGACGATGACGTCCATTGCGGATTGCGGCTTGGCCAGGTACGAGACTTCGGCCAACTTCAGATAGACGTTCTCCAGGCCGGAGACTTCGTCGCGCGAGGCGCCGAACATCGAGTAGAACTCCTGCGGTGGTCGCGCCGCGCGGACGCGCGCGTGCATCGCCCAGCGGTAGAACAACGACGCCACGACGCCCTCGGTGGCTAGCATCCTCGGCAACGACTTCGCAGCCCCGTCGGGCGCACCCGGGAGGACATTCTCGAGCAGGTAGGCATTGTAAGGATCGAGGCCGCGGAGAAGCCGCGCGGGTATATTGGCCTCACGGGCGAAGTAGTTGTTCTTCACGCCGTGATAGCGGAGAACGTCCTCGTCGTTGCTGTACCAGGCGACGAAGCCCATACGCATCGGCGGTGCGATGGCGATCTGCGCCGCCAGTTCGCGGCGATAACGGTCCAGGTGGTCGTGCACCTTCGCCAGCCGGGCCGTATCGGCGGCCAGTGCGGCCAGTTGCGGCTGGCCTTCGGATTCGTCGAAGGCGACAGCCTGAAGGTGCTCGGCGAAGCCTTCGTTGAAAGCGACCGCGTGATCCGTGCGCACACCCAGCGCGTGGATCTGATTGGTGCCTATGTACACCATCTCGCCAACGAGCTGCCGGCGCATGACATGGGCCAACTCGTGGGGAACGATCTGATCGATCGCGCCGAACGTGCCGGTGATGGGCCAGTCGCTGTCGACATCGACATAGCCGTTCGCGCGTTTCTCGACGTTGCCCAGGAAAAAGCCCTGGCGTGCGAAACCGAACGACTCCGGCGCCAGCAGAACATAGGCCGGCTCGACAGCCCTGCCCTCCCTGTTCGCCAGGTACGTCTGCGTCATGCGATAGACGCGCAGAATGGCCCCGGACAGACCGCGGGACAGTCCTTCCAGCGCGGCTGCCGGCTCGGAGTGCTCCTCGAGTACCGGCAACCCGTCGCGCTCCTCGCCCGTTGGCGACAGAATCACGAGCAAGGGCTCCTGCGCGTGGGTCACGCTGGCGGCCAGTCCAAGGCCACAGAGGAACATAGAGGCTGCGATGCGCGAGCTGATGCACATGGTCGAATCGTGTCCTGCTTTGCGAGTTCAACGTTGGCGTACTCAGGAAATAACGAGTTTCGGCTCCGAATAGTTTCCTCGCGGTGGAATAAAATTCCGCAAACCGGAAGAAATCGCCACAAGGGTCCCTTGTGCGTCAACGAGCGTTGTGCGCGCCCGGGCGCATGCCCTGACGGGAAGGAATCGCGTCCAAGGTGGCTTGCCCGGGCCAGGCGGCTCCCCGTACAATAAGCGACTGCGCTTCGAGTTCTCGGTTTGTCCGAAGAAGCGCGGAACCCGCGCACCCGCGAAAGCGGCTGTGCGCGTGTCGCCCGCCCCATTTTGAACTGGAACGATCCATGTACGCCGTAATCGAAACCGGTGGAAAGCAGTACCGCGTCACCGAGGGTGAAGTTGTGCGCGTGGAGAAGCTGGACGACGAAGTCGGCAGCAAGGTCTCCATCGATGCAGCATTCGTCGCCACCGAAGACGCAGTCCACGTAGGCACGCCCCTTGTCAAAGGCGCCAAGGTCAACGCTACCGTGGTCGATATCGACCGCGGCGCGAAGGTCATCGCCTTCAAGAAGAAACGTCGCAAGGGTTACAAGCGTCGCATCGGACACCGTCAGACATTCACAGCGCTGAAGATCGACGAGATCGTCATGCCCAAGAAGCGCGCGGCCAAGAAGAAGGCCGAGACCGCGGAAGGCGAGGAATAGTCCAATGGCACATAAGAAAGGTCAGGGCAGCAGCCGCAACGGTCGCGACAGCAACGCGCAGCGTCTCGGCGTGAAGCGTTTCGGTGGTGAGTTCGTCACCGGCGGTTCGATCATCGTGCGGCAGCGCGGCACGCCGATGAAGCCGGGCGAGAACGTCGGCCACGGCAAGGACAACACGCTCTTCGCCAAGATCGACGGATACGTTTCGTTTCGCGATCGCGGCCACAAGGGCAAGTTCGTCTCGGTACTGCCTGAGGCGTAGGGCCTTTCCGGCCGAGTTGCCGGATTGCTGCTTGGCCCGTGAGCGCTGACTCATGTTTCGCGACATCGTTCGAATCCGCGTTCAGTCCGGCGACGGCGGTCGCGGTGCTGTCTCTTTTCGGCGCGAGAAGTTCGTGCCGTTCGGCGGCCCCGATGGTGGCGACGGTGGCAACGGCGGGAGCGTCTGGATCATCTGTGATGATGGTCAGAATCACCTCGGCGATTTCCGCGACAACGAACTGTTCAAAGCCGAGCACGGGACTCCAGGCACCGGCAACAAGTGCTACGGGCGCAACGGTGACGATTCCGAGATCAGGGTGCCGCCGGGGACCCTCGTGTTCGACGCCGAGAGCGACGAAGAGATCGCGGATCTCGACGAACCCGGGCAACGTGTGAGGCTCGCGGCGGGAGGCAACGGCGGCCGGGGTAACGCGCGCTTCGCCACATCAAAGCGCCAGGCGCCTCGTTATTCCCAGCCTGGCCTTCCTGGTGTCTCACACTCGCTGCGGCTGGAGTTGAAGCTGATCGCGGCGATCGGACTGGTGGGTCGCCCAAATGCTGGCAAGACGACGCTTCTCCGGACTCTCACCAGTTCCAAAGGCAAGGTCGCTCCGTACCCGTTCACGACGATCAGCCCTAATCTGGGCGTGCTCGATCTTGGCGACCATGATCGCGCCGTGGTGGCCGACGTGCCGGGTCTGATCGAGGGCGCGCATCGGGGCGAAGGGCTTGGGTTGACGTTTCTGCGCCACATCGAGCGCACGCAGGCGCTCGTCGTGATGATCGACGCCGCGACGCTCGAAGGAGAGCCGATCGATCACTATCGAGAGGTGTGCCACGAACTCGAGGCCTACGAGCCCGAGTTGCTGGAGCGGCCGCGAATTCTGGTGGCTAACAAGATCGACCTCGAACCGAGCGCCGAGCGGCTCGCGGCGCTTCGCGCCGTGGCAGCGGAGGAAGGCATCGACTACGCGGAGGTTTCGGCGGCAGACGACCGTGGCCTGGACGTGGTCGTCGACTGGGTACGCGGCCAAAGCGCCGACGGCGCAGGGGTATCCTAGCTAGGATGGGCTGTTTGATGAGAGTCCCCAGCGGGGGACAAGAGCAACCGACCAGGAGGTCAGGCAGTTGGCAGCGAAGCGGATAGGGGTATTCGGCGGCACGTTCGATCCGCCTCACCTCGGGCATCTGCTGCTCGCGGAGACCATCCGTGAGCAGTTCAAGTTCGATGAAGTGCTGTTCGTGCCGTGCAATGAGCCGCCCCACAAGGACCGGGATGACCTGACGGCGGCAACGCACCGCTACGCGATGGTCGTGGCCGCGACGCTCCACAATCCGGCATTCACACCGGCGGCTGTCGAAGTGAACCGTCCCGGCAAGAGCTACAGCATCGACACCGTGCGAACGCTCGTCTCGGACTACGGTCCCGATACCGACCTCTACTTCGTAGCTGGCCTGGATTCGATGCTGCAGATCGATAGCTGGCACGAGCCGGAGGCGCTGCTCGATAGCTGCCATGTAGTCGTGGTCTCGCGTCCGGGCAACAGTTTCGAGAAGTTGCAGGGCGTTCTTCCCGAGCGGTTTCATGAGCGGATTGTCGATGCCAGTGGCGGCCAGGACATTGCCGGTGAAACGAATGGGCTGCGGATCTACCTGTCGGACGCGGTCTACCTGGCACTCTCTTCCACGGAGTTGCGCCAGCGGGTACGCGAGGGTCTGGGCATCCGCTATCGGGTGACCCCCGAAGTCGAGCGTTACATCAAGTCGCACGAGCTCTATCAAGAACAGGCGACGGAGGGAGCTTCCTGATGAGCGAAGTGAAGCCGCGCAGACGTAGCCTCGCGGCCGAATTGACGCCGGATGTTCGGGAAGTGCTCGAGATTCTCGACAAGGGCAAGGGCGAAGCCCTTGTCGTTCTGGACATGCGGGAAGTCTCAGGCTTCACAGACTTCATGGTGCTCTGCAGTGGTCGCAGCGAGCCACACGTGCGTGCGCTCGCTGACGCCGTGCAGAAGCAGCGACGCGATCAGGGTTCGAAGCCGGCGCACATCGAGGGCCGGGCCGAGGGTACCTGGATCCTGATGGACTATTTCGAGATCATCGTGCACGTCTTCACCAACCAGAACCGCGAGTTTTACCAGCTGGAGCGGCTCTGGCGGGACGCCCCGTTGCTCGAGTGGAAGGCTGAGGCGTCGCCCAGCGCGTGACCGATCTCGCCTTCTGCTGGCCGGGGAAGACATCCGCCGCGTATGCGCGCGCCGGTATCGATGACTACGTTTCCCGCATCAAGCACTATCGCGATTGCCGAGTGGTGATCACGCCCGAGGAGCCGCGTGGCCGCCAGTACTCCGACAAGCACCGCGTCGAGCGTGAGGGGGACAACCTGCTCAAGCGAATCGCAGACCTCGATCCAGCCTGGATCTGTGCGCTCGACCCGGCCGGAAAGTCCGTCAACACACGGGATTTCGCGGAGCTGCTGCGAAGCCAGCTGTATGAGAGTACGCGCACACCGGTGTTTGTCGTGGGCGGCCCAGATGGACTATCCTATGCGGTCCGCGAACGCGCGGACAGGCTCTTGAACATGTCCCCGTTTACACTGCCCCACGACATGGCCAGATTGGTCCTTGCCGAGCAAGTCTACCGAGCTTTGACGATAATCCACGGTCATCCGTATGACCGCTAGAACTGACACACGAACGATAGCGAGAGAAGTATGAGGGCGGCGCAGAGGAAGAAGTTGCAGGACGAACTGATCAGCCGCCGACGCGTGCTGGTCAACGCGCTCAAGAACGGCCAGGCAGAGAAGCGCCGCGGCGATGATGACGGTCCATTGGACCTGGCGGACACGGCCACTGAGCTTCGTAACCAGGAGTTCAGCTACAGCGTGTCGGAGAAGGAGCGCGCTGAATTGGCCGGAATCGACGAGGCGCTCGTGCGTATCGAAGAAGGCGTGTTCGGCGAATGTGAAGAGTGTGGCGAGAAAATTGGTGACGCGCGGCTGAAGGCCATTCCCTGGGCACCGTTGTGCATAGCGTGCCAAGAAGAGAAGGAAGAGCTGGAGAGTCGGAGCTAGCGGTCACGGGCCGCTAGAAGGGGTCGGCAGATATGACCGTTCCGCGACTACTGGGATTGGTGGCTGTGCTGCTGATCGTGGCGTCGGCAGTTGCTGTGTCGCAGCAGAACGGCGCCCCGACGACGCTCGCGGTTCCCGGCTTGCGCCCGATCACGGCGCCTCTGTGGGTGATCGTGTTTGCCGGCGCGTTGACCGGCGGCGTCTTGACCGCGGCATACTTCACGGCGCTGTCGTCGCGCGACGCGATGGCTCGATGGCGCCAGGAACGCCTCGACAGGCAAACGGCACGCATCGATCGTCTGCACGCTGACGGCATTCGCGCTCTCCTGGGCGGCGAACTCGAGCGCGCCCGGGATCTATTCCTCAAGGTTACCGAACTCGCGCCGGAGCGCGGCGAAGCGTGGCTACTGGCCGGCGATGCCGCACGCGCGGAAGCTGACCCTGAGGCTGCCGCGGAGTTTCATCTGCGCGCCCAGGGACTCATGCCGGACGAGCCACGCGTTCTCGAAGCCCTTTCGCGCGATGCCGAGAGCGGCGGCGACCTCGAGCGAGCGGGCCGCTATCAAGAACAGCTCATCGAACGTCACGGTGCGACTCCCGCGCGTCGAGAGCGGCAACGCGACCTGGCCATCGAGAGTCGCGACTGGCGCGTCGCCCTCAGCGCTGAACAGGATTGTGCTCGGGGCCGTAAGCGCAACGGAGTTGAAGAGCGGTTGCTGCGCGGCTTGCGTATCGAGGCCGCGGCCGCCGATGCAGCGGCTGGTGATGCAGAGGCTGCGCTGATCGCTGCTCGACGCCTGGCCAATGAGTCGCCCGACTTCGAGCCTGCCTATGATGTCCTGGCGGACGTCCATCGTGCTGGCGGGAACGATGAGGCTGCGGCCGAGGTGCTTGCTGAGGGGTACGCGGCGACGGCATCGCTCGAGTTGTTGCAGCGCCTCGTAGCACTACGCCTCGAACTCGAACAGCCGGAGGCGGCCATCAGCGTGCTGCGCGACGCGTCTGGGCAACTCGAGTCCGACGCCGCGCTGGCCGCAAGGATCATGCTGGGCCGGCTCTACCATCGAGTGGGCCTTGTCGAGGAGGCGGACGAAGAGTTCGCTCGGGTTGCCGACCGGGTGAAGAGCTCGCCGGTTGTCGACTACTATCGCGCGCGCGCGGCGCAGCGTAGCGGCGACGCGGAAGCCGCCTACGAGGTTCTCCGGCAGTCGATTCGCGCCGCGGGTTACATGGACGTGAGGTACGCTTGTCAGAGTTGCGGTGAGGAACACGCGGACTACGCGCGGCGCTGCCACCGCTGCGGCGAATGGGCGACTCTGGAGATGGACATTTCGCGCGACGCCCGCGCTGCGGAACCGGTTCGCCGCCCGGTCATCTGAAAAGCGGCAGGCGCGGCCATCTGTGGCTGCATGGCGTATCCAACCAGGTTCCACCCTGCGGGCGTCGGGTACGGTTGGCTGACCCGTGCGCTCACGTACTTACTGCCTCTGCGGTGCCTCGCATGCCCGGATCTCACCCGTGGCAGCGATCTCAGCCCCCTGCTCTGCGTGCGATGTGCTCACGAATTGCACACGCTGCGAGGTTCCCGCTGGCAAGTCGACGGCACGCGGCTGGTAGCGGCGTTCAGCTACACTGGGGCCGCGCGGGTCCTTATCCGAGAGCTCAAGTTCCGCGGCGCTGTCGCCGCCGCGGTGCCGCTCGGCTCCGCGCTCGCCGCAGCGCTGTCGGTGCTACCGCCCGGGCCGACCGGGATCGTGCCGGTGCCGCTTCACTGGCGGCGCCGCTGGCATCGGGGGCACAACCAGAGCGTTACCCTGGCGCGTGTGGTGGCATCCTCTCGGCCCGGGTTCAGCGTGCTCGTGGCGCTGCGCAAGTCACGGGCGACGCTACCGCAGGTGGGTCTCGACGGCGCTCGCCGGCGGCGCAACGTGCGAGACGCTTTCACCGTTCCCCGACGCTATCTGAGTCGCGTTCGTGATGCCCGACTCGTGGTCGTCGACGACGTGGCAACCACGCTGGCCACGCTGCGGTCGGCACGCGACGGTCTCCTCGCTGCCGGCGCGGCCGAGGTCACGCTGGCGGCGGTGGCGGTGGCAACAGAGCATCGGACCGCCACCACGGCCAGCTAGGCGTCAGGAGCCGTCGGCGGTGAGCTTGGCCACGAGGTCGCGGCGCAGCGCGATGGTCTGCTCGCTGAACCACGACTCGACGAAGCGAACGTCGAGCGGCGTGCGGGTGTGTTGCAGGCGTTCCGTAATCGGAGCCACCAGGCTGCCTTTCATGGCCGCGAACTCGCCAGGCGATCTACCGAGGTTCTTGGCCACCTCGACCGCTCGCTGAATCGCCGCGTCGGAGTCTGGCGCGATCTCGTCGAGCAAGCCAGCGTTCACGGCGTCGGCGGGCGAGTAGAGAGTGCCTCCCAGGATCACAGTACGGGCGTGCTCAGCCGACAGCTTGCCACGCAGGATCTCGGTCACCACGCCAGGCAACGTGAGGCCGATCGCTACCTCGTTCATCCCGATCTTGAAGGGTCCATCGACCCCGACCCTGTGGTCGCAGGCCATCGCGAGGACACAGCCGCCCGCGACGGCATGCCCGTTCACCGCGGCCACCAGAGGAAACCGCGTGGTCAACGTCAGCGTCATGAGGACGGAGAAACGCTCGACGAACTCCGCCATTTCCTCACGACTCAGCGCGTCGACCTCCACGAGATTCAATCCGGCGGAGAAGATCGAGCCGTCGCCGGTCAATACCGTGGGTATCTGCTCGCTCTTGAGTTCTCTTACCAGTGCTTCGACCACGCGCGGGCCGAGGGCATTGGCAGCGCCGAACTCCATACGAAGAATGCGGACGCCATCGGCGGTCTCGGAACGAATCATCGGTGCCTCGCGTGTCCGGTCGGTCGGGCCTGCTAGCTAGCCCGGCGGCCAGGTCAGGCTGCGACCCCCAAGCAGGTGCAGGTGGATGTGAAAGACAGTCTGGCCGCCATCGGTGTTGCAGTTGAATACCGTCCGGTAGCCTCTGCTGTCGAGACCTCGCTCCCGGGCGATATCCCGTGCCATGCCTACCAGGTGCCCGACGAGCGCCTCGTCCGCGTCGGTCAGATCGTTCAACGTCGCGATGTGCCGGCGCGGAATTACGAGCACATGGAGCGGCGCCTGCGGATTGACGTCCTCGAACGCCAGCGCGGTGGGATCCTCGCGGACGATCGTCGCCGGGATTTCGCCAGCGGTGATCTTACAGAACAGGCAGTCGTCCGACATTGCTCCTCCAAGCTCCTCCCCAAAGGCCCCGCAACTACTCGCGGAAACGCTCAACTCTGGCACCGACAGCGGCGAGCTTCTGTTCGAGATTCTCGTAGCCTCGATCGAGATGGTACAGGCGGTCGATCACAGTTTCGCCCTCGGCTACGAGCCCGGCGAGAACCAGTGATGCCGAAGCTCGCAGATCGGTCGCCATGACGTGCGCTGCGCTCAGCGGTGTCGGACCGCGCACCAGGGCGTTGTGGCCGTCGATCGTGATGTCGGCGCCCATCCGGTGTAGCTCCGGAACGTGCATAAAACGATTCTCGAAGATCGTCTCGCGGATTACCGCGCTGCCATTCGCCTGTGTCATGAGCACCATGAACTGGGCCTGCATGTCTGTCGGGAAGCCGGGGTACGGCTGTGTCCTGACATCCACCGGGGCAAGGTCGCGTCGCGACACCACGATGCGATCTCGTTCGACCAGGACCTCTGCGCCGGTGGCGCGCACACGGTCTACGGCGGTTAGCAGATGTTCCGTCACGCAATTCGTGAGTTCGAGACTGTCGCCCAGTAGCGCGCCCGCGACCAGATAAGTGCCGGCCTCGATACGGTCGGGGATCACGTGATGTTTGCCGCCGCCGAGTTCGTCAACGCCATGGATGGTGATCGTGCCGGACCCGGCGCCCTCGATGCGGGCCCCGAGGGTCGTCAACAGATCCGCGAGATCAACGATCTCCGGTTCGCGCGCTGCGTTACGCAGCGTGGTGGTTCCCTCGGCGAGCGTGGCGGCCATCATGCAGTTCTCGGTACCACCCACGGTCGGGATATCGAACGCGATTTCGGCACCGCGGAGGCGATCGCAGCGCGCCTCTACATACCCTTCTTCGAGGTGGAGTTCGGCGCCAAGTGCCTCGAGCGCGGTGAGATGTCGATCAACCGGACGGGCTCCAATCGCGCAGCCGCCCGGGAGCGACACGCGGGCACGGCCGGTACGCGCGAGCAGAGGGCCCAGCACCAGAAAGCTGGCGCGCATCGTCTTCACGAGATCGTAGGCAGCCTCGGAGCCAGTGGCGCCGCGGCTACGCGTGACAACAACACCAGGCTCTGGCCGAGAGACGTCCACGCCAAGCTGATCGAGCAAGCGGCAGGTCGTATCGACGTCCCGCACGGCAGGTACGTTGTGCAGGCGCACCTCTGCGTCGGTCAACAGCGTCGCCGCCAGCGCGGGAAGAGCCGCGTTCTTGGCGCCGCCAATGGCCACGGTGCCCCGCAGGGGGTGGCCACCACTGATACGGAGTTTTTCCATGCCTGCGATCCTGGCTATCTTCGTCGTGCGGTCAGAACACGCGGGATGCCCTGAAAGTCGTCATCTATCGTGATCTGGCCCCAGCGACCATCGTGGGCGAACAGGTCGCGCACTGCTTGCGCCTGTCCGTATCCGAGTTCGAGAAGTAGCGGGCGCCCCGAGCGCAGCAGCTCGGCAGCTTGTGGAACTAGGCGAGCGTAGATCTCGGTTCCGGCGGGCCCGGCCTCCCACGCGAGGGCCGGCTCATGGTCGAGAACCTCGGGTTGCACCACCTCGCCGCTGGCAGCATACGGCGGATTGCAGACGATCGCTCCCAAACCGTCACCGGTTCGCCTGGTCAGGGCGATCGCGGTTAGCAGGTCCCCGCCGCAAACCGTCACGCGGTCGCCCACCTGATGCTCGCGGACGTTCTGACGCGTCACCTGCCGAGGGGTCGCAGCGCGGTCGATCGCGAGGATACGAGCTTGCGGCCGCGCCCGCGCCAGGGCCACGGCGATTGCGCCGCTGCCGCAGCAAAGGTCAATCGCCCAAGCGTGATCCTCGTTCCAGGCGCGTAGCGCCGTCTCCACCAGTCGCTCTGTCTCCGGGCGTGGAATGAATACGCCGGGTCCGACCCGCAGGCTGAAGTCGAGAAAGTGCGCTCTGCCGAGGATGTACTGAAGCGGCTCGTGGGCAAGACGGCGCGTTACGAGGTCTTCGAAGACAGCTGCATCGCGATCTGCGAGCGGGTCACGCAGCCGCGCCAGCACGCCGGCGCGGTTGGTGCCGAGCGTGTGTGCCAGGAGAGCCATCGCCTGCACGCGCGGCGCATCGATAGCGTTGTCTGTGAAGCGTGTCTCCGCGGCCTGCAGTGCAGAGGCAGAAGTCACGCCGGCGGTGTCGGCCACCGCGGTCAGCTGGCTTGGGCCGGCTGGAACTCCTCTTCGAGACGCTGGGCCTCGAACGCGGCAACGGTCTGATCGAGTAACTCGTCGAGGTCGCCGTCAAGAATTTCCGGCAGCTTGTGCACGGTGAGATGAATGCGGTGGTCCGTAACTCGGTTCTGCGGGAAGTTGTATGTGCGGATCTTCTCGCTACGGTCGCCGCCACCGACCATTCCCTTGCGTTCCGCGGCGCGCTCGGACGCGAGTTCCTGCTGCTTGAGGTCGTACAGCCTGGCGCGCAACACGCGCATCGCCTTGGCGAGGTTCTTGTGCTGCGACTTCTCGTCCTGGCAGGACACCACGAGGCCCGTGGGTTCGTGGGTCAGGCGAATGGCCGACTGCGTGGTGTTCACGCTCTGCCCACCAGGGCCTGACGAACAGAAGCGATCGATGCGGATTTCGTTCTCGTCCAGATCGACTTCCACGGCCTTGGCTTCCGGCATCACGGCCACGGTGATCGCCGAGGTGTGGATACGGCCGGAAGACTCAGTCTCGGGCACACGTTGCACCCGGTGAACGCCGCTCTCGTGCTTCAGACGGCTGTACGCCCCGTTTCCTTCGATAACGGCGATCACCTCCTTGAGCCCTCCAGTACCCGTGCTGCTGTCGCTCATGATCTCGACCTTCCAGCGGCGGCGCTCCGCGTAGCGCTGGTACATCCGGAAGACCTCGGCGGCGAACAGTGCAGCCTCTTCGCCACCCGTACCGGCACGCACCTCGATTACTACGTTCTTGGCGTCGTTCGGGTCCTTCGGCAGCAGCATGCGAAGGAGGTCCTGTTCCAGCGTCTCCTGCTCGCTCTCGAGGCTACTGATTTCTTCGGCGGCCAATTCCCGCATCTCGGGATCGGCTTCCTGCAGCAGGCTCTTGCTGTCGCTGATGCCGGCTTCTACGGCGAGCAATTGACGGAAGGTGCCGACGATGCCGTCGAGTTCGGCGTGCTGTTTGATCAGTGTCGTGTAACGCCCAGCGTCCTGGATGACCTCAGGACGCACGATCTCAGCGTTGAGCGCCTCGAACTTGATTTCCAGCTCCTGGAGCCGGCTCAGAACCTGCTGCTGCACGATTGATCAACGACCTTACGGTCGGTGCTCCTCATCAGACGTTGATGGCTAACTGGCGTCAGCTCTCGTCCGACGACTCAGCTTCGGCCTCGGGCTCCGCAGCTTTCTTGGCCTTGGTCTTCTTCGCCGCAGGCTTCTTCGCCGCAGGTTTCTTCGCCTTGGCCTCGACCTTCTCGGTCTTGGCCTCGGGCTCTGCTTCCGGCGCTTCGGCATCGTCCGTCTTGTAGAACTTCTGATACTTGCGCTGGAACTTCTCGACCCGCCCGGCGGTATCGATGAAGCGTTGCTGGCCGGTAAAGAACGGGTGCGACGCTGAAGAGATCTCGACGCGGAGAACGAAGTGCTCGACACCATCGATGTCACGAGTCTCATCACTCGTCTTGGTGGAGCGGGTCACCAACTCAAAATCGGCTGACGCGTCCACGAAGACGACTGGATGGTAATCCGGGTGGATTCCTTCCTTCATGGCTGTGTCCTTCCTCGCGGTTGCAGAGATCGACTACGCGACCTAGCAGGTAAAAAGGGGGGGGCGTGCCCGAACGGGCAACCGGTAAAGATTAGCACGCAGGCGGCGCTTTCGACGGTCGTCTGGGCGGTCGCGTCACGGGAGCCTACTCCTCGAGGACTTTCATCGATTCGAGGAAATCGGCGTTGGAAGCTGTTTGTTCGATCCGCTGCATGAGCAACTGCATCCCTTCCTCGAGCCCTAGCGGCATGAGGATCTTACGCAATAGCCAGATGCGCTTCATTGCCTCGGGGTCGAGCAGAAGTTCCTCCTTGCGGGTGCCGGAACGCTTGAGGTCGATCGCCGGCCAGATACGGCGCTCGGCCAGGTAGCGGTCGAGGACGATCTCCGCGTTGCCGGTGCCCTTGAATTCCTCGAAGATCACCTCGTCCATCCGGCTGCCGGTCTCGATCAGAGCCGTCGCTACGATCGTCAGCGAGCCACTTCCCTCGAGCTTGCGGGCCGAGCCGAAGAAGCGTTTGGGCTCGTGCAGCGCCTTGGCATCGACACCGCCCGACATGATCCGCCCTGACTGCGGGCACACGGTGTTGTGGGCTCTGGCGAGGCGGGTAATCGAGTCGAGCAGAATGACGACATCGTTGCCTTGCTCGGCCAGTCGTCGCGCCTTGTTGATCGCGATGTCGGCTACCTTCACGTGCCGCTTGGCGGGCTCGTCGAAGGTCGATGCGATCACCTCACCCTGTACCGACTTGGCCATCTCGGTGACCTCCTCGGGTCTCTCGTCGACCAGCAGAACGAGCAGGATGGTCTCTGGGTGGTTAGCGGTGATCGCGTGGGCGATGCTCTGCAGCAGAACCGTCTTGCCGGCACGTGGGGGCGAGACGATCAGCGCACGTTGCCCCTTCCCGAGGGGGCAGAGCATGTCGAGGACGCGCGTAGAGACATCGCCTGCTTCGTGCTCGAGGCGGAACGCCTGTTCGGGATGCAACGGGGTCTGTTCGTAGAACGGCTTGGCCCGGCCGGCCCCGCCCGCGACGTGGTTCACGCGCTCGATTCGCTCCATCGCGAAGTAGCGCTCGCCGTTACTGCGCGGCGGACGGATCGAGCCGTGCACCGTATCGCCGCTCTGGAGGTCGTGCTCGCGCACGAGCGGCGGCGGAACGTATACATCGTCGTCGCTTGGCAGGTAGCTGGTCTCGGGGCCGCGGAGGAATCCGTATCCGTCGCGCACGACTTCGACGACGCCTTGAGCGGGGATGTCCTGCTCGAGCGCAGCCAACACGTGACGGATCAGACCTTCGCGGCTGTGGCCGGCGCCATTATCGAGTTCCAGCTCGCGGGCTACGCCCAGTAGCTCGCGCATGCTGGCAGAGTTGAGCATCGCAGCATCATGGGAGGCAGTCATGGCCTCGGGCTCATCGACCGCTGCGGCCAGCGTGTCGTCCATCGAGTTCCTCTTCGGTCGTGGCAGGCAGGTCAGTAGACGGGAGAGCTACGAGGAAGCTTGCTTCTCATGCGGCGGGGGTTTGGGTGGCGCGGCGCAGCAGGTCGTCGAGGGCGTCCCATAGCTCGGTGCGGCCTGCGCCAGTCACCGCCGAGTATGGAATCGGCCTCTCGCCGTCAGGCAGGTCGAGAGCTCGGGTGAAGGCGGCCACCGCTTTCGCCCGCTTGCTCTGCCCGAGCTTGTCGGACTTGGTGAGAACGTAGAGGGTGGGCACCTCGCTGGCGCGCGACCACTCGATCATCTGCCAATCGAGCTTTGTCGGGCCGTCACGACGAATGTCCAGCAATTGGATGCCGACCAGAAGGTTGGGCGACCGCTGCAGGTAGGTCTCGATCAGCTTTCCCCACTGCTCCTCGCGAATCTTGCGGGACACCTTGGCATAGCCGTAACCTGGCAGGTCGACGAAGAAACAGGTTGCGACATCACCCACGATGCGGAAGCAGCGAATGGCCTGTGTGCGTCCAGGCGACTTGCTCGTCCGGGCCAGTTTGCGGCGCTGTGTGAGCGAGTTGATCAAGCTCGACTTCCCGACATTGGAGCGGCCGAGAAAGGCGATCTCTGGAATCGCCTCGTCCGGAAAATCTCCGGGTCGCGTAGTCGTGTGGCCGACGGTGATGTCCTGGATCTTCACAGTACTGGCGGGCGGTCCGCAGACCTCTCCTTGGGTCGGTCCCCCGCCGCGGCGAAAGACCAGACGTAGACGCATAAAGGGGAATCGCTCTGGGCCGAGTCAGTGGGCCAGCGGCGGCTCCAGGCCTTCGTCCGATGCCGTGGGCGGCAGAACTTCTTCTGCAGGCAGCGGACTCAGTGGTGATACGAGAGCGAGCTCGAGGACCTCGTCCATGGTGGCCACGAGGTGAATGTCGAGCTTTTCGCGGATCTCCTCGGGAACATCGCGGAGATCCTTTTCGTTGTCCTTGGGCACGAGAATCGTGTCCAGGCCAAGACGATGGGCCGCCAGCACTTTCTCCTTCAGGCCGCCGATCGGCAGGACATGGCCTCGCAGCGTGATCTCCCCAGTCATGGCGAGGTCGTTGCGCACGGCAATCCCTGTGAGCGCTGATGTCATCGCGGTCGCCAGGGTGATACCGGCCGAGGGGCCGTCCTTCGGGATAGCTCCCTCCGGCACGTGAACGTGCACGTCTACGCGCTCGTGAAAGTCCTTCGGGATCCCCAACTTGGCGGCGCGGGAGCGGATGTAAGACATTGCGGCCTGGCCGGATTCCTGCATCACGTCGCCGAGTTGGCCGGTGAGCGCCAACTTGCCCTTGCCAGGCATCAGAGTGGCTTCGATGTCGAGTTTCTCGCCACCGCGCTCGGTCCAGGCAAGCCCGGCGACCAAACCGACCGCCGCTTTTTCGCCCTTCCCTCGGCGTCGATAGCGCGGCACGCCCAGGTATTCCTCGAGGAGCTTCACGTCCACGACGACGCGGGCGTCGTCGGGAATGGCCTCTGCGGCAGCGCTGCGCCGCGGCAGTGTGCTGGCTAGCGGATCGCGGGCCTCGACGAAGATCTCGGGCAACTCCGTAGCCTCGTCGGCATCGGGAGTTGCCTCGGCTTCAGCCGGCACGTCGGCGTTGCTGGACGGGGTCGCATCGTCGGAGTCCGAGTCAGCGGACATCTTGCCGCTCGCGAGCCCAGCGAGCTCGTCGGCCGCTTCCTCGGTCTCGCGCACGGTGGCGGCGGATGCGGCCGCCGCGATGTCGACATGGTACTGCTTGACCAGGTCGTGGGCGCCTTTGCGACAGACCTTGGCGAGTTCGCGCTCGAGCTTCCGCACTCCCGCTTCGCGGGTGTACTGCTCGATGAGCGCGTCCAACGCGTCGTCTTTGATCTCCAACTGGCCGAGTTGCAGGCCGTGCATCACGACCTGCTTGGGCAGGAGGTGGCGGCGGCTGATCTGGATCTTCTCCTGCTGCGTGTAGCCGGACAGATGGATGATTTCCATGCGGTCCTGCAGCGGGCCAGGAATCGTATGCAGAACGTTCGCCGTGCAAATGAACATCACCTTGGACAGGTCGTACTCCGCGTCCAGGTAGTGGTCGGTGAACGTGTGGTTCTGCTCGGGGTCGAGAACCTCCATGAGCGCAGAGGCGGGATCACCACGGAAGTCCGTGCTCATCTTGTCGATCTCGTCAAACAGGAACACCGGGTTGATCACTCCGGCGACCTTCATGCGCTGCATGACCTGCCCCGGAAACGCGCCGATGTACGTGCGCCGGTGGCCGCGAATCTCGGCCTCATCGCGGACTCCGCCCAGCGACAGGCGTACGAACTCGCGCTGGGTCGCACGGGCGATCGACTTGGCCAGTGAAGACTTCCCGGTGCCCGGCGGTCCGACAAAACACAGGATGGAGCCACGCGGGTTCTCGACGAGTTGGCGTACGGCGAGAAACTCGAGGATCCGTTCCTTGATGTCATCGAGGCCGAAGTGGTCCTCATGGAGCACCTCTGAAGCCTTGGCGAGGTCGCGGTTCTCGAGGTTGCGGCGGAACCACGGCACTGAGACCAGCCAGTCGACATAGCTGCGCGAGACGGTGGCCTCGGCCGACATCGGTGGCATGGCTTCGAGGCGTTCTAGTTCCTGCTCAGCCTTGGCGCGGACCTCCGCCGGTAAGCCGGCCTCGTCGACGCGCCGCCGCAGGCCCTCGAGTTCCGACTCGCTGTCGCCGCGCCCGAGTTCCTTCTGGATCGCTTTGATCTTCTCGTTGAGGTAGTACTCGCGCTGCGCCTGTTCCATCTGCTTCTTGACGCGACCCTGGATCTCGCGGTCCATCTTGACCTTGTCCATCTCGTTGCTGAGATACTCGGTCAGGCTGTCGAGCCGGTCCTCGACGTCGGTGATCTCGAGGATCTCCTGCTTCGTCGGAACGTCGAGCGGCAGATGCGCCGCGATGGTGTCGGCGAGGCGGCCGGCGTGATCTTTCTTGACCGCCGCCAGCACGGCCTCGTTCGGCAGATTGGAAGAAAGCTTTACGTACTTCTCGAAGAGGCGCGTGAG
This sequence comes from Acidobacteriota bacterium, assembly GCA_029263295.1. Classification (GTDB taxonomy): domain Bacteria; phylum Acidobacteriota; class UBA890; order UBA890; family WLXD01; genus WLXD01. Next base: position 30,027 of record JAJCXT010000065.1, read on the forward strand.
CTGGCGCGTCTTCGAGCCGAGAGCATCGTCGTCGGCGTCTTCGATCGGCGCGACGGTGACCTCGAGAAACTCGGTCTGGTCGGTGACCTCGATCAGGGTTGCGCGTCGAACACCTTCGACCAGGACCTTCACCGTGCCGTCCGGCCGCTTCAGGCTCTGAACGATGGTGGAAATCGTGCCCAGTTCGTATACGTCACCGGCGCCAGGATCCTCGACCTCGGCGTCGCGCTGCGCCGACAAGAACAACCGTTTCCCGGTTTCCATTGCCCGTTCGAGAGCGGCTACGGAGCGCCCGCGACCGACCACGAACGGCATCATCATGCCCGGAAAGATCACGACGTCGCGCAGCGGTAGCAGCGGCAGCGTCTGATAATCGCCAGAGTCGGTAGTTGCCATCGCCGGCACCTTCGCGCGGATCATTCGCGCGCCGTCGGGGTGAGAAGAGCGGGTGGTGGAGCGGGGCCGCCGGGGGGCGCTGAGAACTGGCACATCCCCCTGCCCAGTACCTCTAAAGGGTACACGGAAGCTGCGCAGAGCCGCAAATCACTGCGCCTGTGCGGACGGCGGTCCGCCTAGACGGCCTTCTTGATCAGCGCCAGCGGGTCCTCGCGTTGCTCGACGACCTTGCGTGTCACCACGCACTCTTCGATGGTCGTCTCGCTCGGCAGCCGGTACTGGATCTCGAGCATGAAGTCTTCGAGGATCGCGCGCAGGCCACGCGCGCCGATGCCACGGTCGATCGCCGCCTCGGCGATTGCCGCCAGTGAATCGTCGGTGAAAGTCAGGTTCACGCCCTCGAGGTCGAACATCTTCTGGTACTGCTTCACCAGAGCGTTCTTGGGCTCGGTGAGGATCGTCACCAGATCCTCGGTCGAGAGCGAACGCAGCTGGCCGACGACTGGGAGTCGCCCGACAAACTCGGGAATCAGCCCGTAGCGGATCATGTCTCCGGGTTGGGCGCGGGAGATCATCTCTTCGTTGTCGGGCAGTTCCTTCTTGACGTCGGCCGTGAAGCCAAGCGCCTGCTTGCCGAGACGCTGCTCGATGATCTTTTCGAGGCCGACGAAGGCCCCGCCGACGATGAACAACACGTTGGTCGTGTCGATCTGGAAGAACTCCTGGTGCGGATGCTTGCGGCCGCCCTGCGGGGGCACGTTCGCCTGCACGCCCTCGAGGATCTTAAGCAGCGCCTGCTGCACGCCCTCGCCCGAGACATCACGCGTGATCGATGGGTTCTCGTCCTTGCGTGCGATCTTGTCGATCTCATCAATGTAGATGATGCCGCGCTCGGTCTTTTCCTTGTCGTAGCCGGAGGCTTGGAAGAGCTTGAGGACGATGTTCTCGACATCCTCGCCAACGTAGCCGGCCTCGGTGAGCGTGGTGGCATCGGCAATCGTGAACGGCACCTGCAGGAACCGTGCGAGAGTCTGAGCCAGCAGCGTCTTGCCGGTACCGGTCGGACCGATTAGCAGGATGTTGCTCTTGGAAATCTCTACGTCATCGCCAGGGCGATCGAGAGCGTCGCAGCGCTTGTAGTGGTTGTACACCGCCACCGCGAGCTTCTTCTTGGCATCGTGCTGGCCGACAACGTACTCGTCGAGGAAGGCTTTGATCTCCGCCGGCTTCGGAACTTCCTGGAGGTCACTCCTCTCTTCGAGGTCGCGCTCCTCCGCGATGATGTCCGTGCAGATTTCGATGCACTCATCGCAGATATAGACGTTCGGTCCGGCGATCAGCTTGCGGACCTCGCTCTGGCTCTTCGAGCAGAAAGAGCAACGCAGCGACGAATTGTTCGATGTGCTGTTTCGGCTCATGTCGGAAATCCCCTCAGCGGGACGCGATGACCTTGTCTAACAAACCATATTCGACGGCCTCATCGGCTGTCTGCACGAAGTCGCGGTCGGAGTCCGCCGCGATACGCTCCAGCGGCTGGCCCGTCCAGCCAGCCAGCATCTTGTTGAGCTGTTCGCGCATGCGCAGAATCTCTCTCGCGTGAATTTCGATATCCGCGGCCGTACCCGAGAAGCCGCCCGAGGGCTGGTGAATCATGATGCGCGCGTTCGGCAGTGCGAAGCGCTTGCCACGGGTTCCGGCGGCGAGCAGGACAGCGCCCATGCTCATCGCCTGCCCGAGACAAATCGTCGATACGTCGGGGCGGATGAACTGCATGGTGTCGAGAATCGCGAGTCCGTCGGTGACCGAGCCACCAGGGCTATTGATATAGAGCGAGATGTCTCGTTCTGGATCCTCGGCCTCGAGAAACAGCAACTGCGCGATCACCAGGTTCGCGATCACATCGTCGATCGGCGAACCGATGAAGATGATGTGGTCTTTCAGCAGCCGCGAGTAGATGTCGTAGGCACGCTCACCACGAGCGGTCTGCTCCACGACCATCGGGACCAAAGTCATTCGTGTCTTCTCCTCGATTACTCAGCCTCGACTACGCACGCGCGGCTACTCACGAGCCGGCGACCGGCGCCATCACCTGGCGTCGGCTCAAACAAAACGGCGGCGGAAGTCCGTTCCGGCCTATTCCTCTGAGGAGCCGGAAACACTGGGGTTTTCGCCGCTATCGGTGTCGATCGTAGCATGGTCCCGGAGGTGGTCCAAAGCTAAACGTCGTCGCAGCGTTATACGCAAACCGTCGAAGGACCCTTCCTTCCGCATCTGCTGAATCAGGGACGCCACAGGCCGCTCTTTGCCACCCTCGCTTTGTTCCACTTGTCGGCGGATTTCCTCCTCGACAGCGTCGTCATCGACCGCGATTTCCTGATCCTTGGCGTGCCGATCGAGCAACATCTCTTCGGCAATCGAGTTCGACGCGGTGTCGCGCTGTTCTCTGCGGAAGGCCTCCCAGTCGAGCGCCTGCTTGGGATCGATACCCTGCTGGGCGAGATCGTTGGCGAAGCGGCGGCTCATCTCGTCGAGTCGCCGCTCGATCAACGACTCGGGCACGTCCACCGGGTTTGCGATACGCAGCGATTCGAGGAGTTGATCCTGCACGGCGCGATCGGCGTTGTTGTCCAGATTCCCCTTGATGTCTTCGGCGACACGGGCGCGTAGCGAATCCAGGTCGTCCTCGCCGAGGTCCTTGGCGAAGTCGTCGTCCAGTTCGGGGAGTTGCCGTACTTTGAGTTCAGCCACGACGATGCGGCACAGAACCTCTTTGCCGGCCAGAATCGCGTTGGGGTACTGGGGGCCGAGCGTGGTCACGAATTCGCGGTCCTCGCCCTCGCGCATGCCGGGCAGCTCGTCGTTGAGGCCCGGGACGGCGGTCTCGTGGCCGACGCGCACGAAGCGGTCCTCTTCGGCGAGCTTCTTCCCTTTGCCGTCCTTGGGCAGCAGGGTGATCTCGCAACGCGCGAACATGTCCTCGGCGGCAGGGTCGTCCCCGGCGGGCACGAGGCGGCCACCGCGGTCGCGCAGTTGGCCGAGTGCCTCGTCGATCATCTCGTCGGTAACTTCCACGGCAGGGCGGGTCGCCTGCAGGTCGATGTTGCCGATCTCCACGTTCGGGGCAGTGTCGAAGCGCACCGTGAAGTCGAGGTCTGTGCCAGGCTCGAACTGCACGTCGGCGAGCTCTGGCGAGTCGAGCGGGTGGAGCTCCCGTGCCTCGAGTTCGCCTGACAGCACCTCCGGCAACATATGGTCGAGAACGTGCTTCCGAATGTCCTTGCCGTACTGCTGGCGGACCATCGACAAGGGCGCCTTGCCGGGACGGAAACCGGGCATCTTGGCACGGGCGCGGTACGCCTGCGTGGCGGCATCGACGCGCTCGGCCATGTCCGCCGCGGCAACGACGATGCGCAGCGTGTGGCGCACGCCGTCCTGGGAGTGCTCGACTTCGTTCGTGGTCTGTTCGCTCATCTTCAGCTTCCGTGTGCTGCGGGGGGCGCGGTCGGACGCCACGGGATCAAAAGGTGCGAAAGGGGGGACTCGAACCCCCACGGGCTAAGCCCACTGGCTCCTAAGG
>JAJCXT010000066.1 GCA_029263295.1 Acidobacteriota bacterium
CGTACACCGAAACGGCGCTACTCGGGGCCCTCACCCGGGCGCCGGTGCGCGTGGGTCGACGATACAAGACCACCGCGAGCTGGCTGTACCGGCAGTGGATCGACGAGCCCCACCCGGCAACCTACATGCCGTTCGCCCACCTCGACACGCTCGCCCGGGCCGGCCTGGTGGAAGCGGTCCCGACAAAACTGGGCGATTACTTCACCGTGCCCGTCCAGGCACACGTCGCATGGAGCACGACCCTGGCTGGTCTGGGCGTCCCCGAGGCGACACCGCGGGTCGGGCTCTTCGTGGGCGCGGCACAGGCGAACCGGCGCTGGCCGGCCGAGCACTTCGCGCGGCTCGCAATCGAACTCGACAAGGCCTCTGCTCTACCGTTGAGCTTCCTCGTCCTGGCCGGGCCCGATGAGGGTGCTATCGCCGATGCTGTTGTCGCGGCAGCGGCCGGCACCACGTTGGAGGGTCGGCTAGCCCGCGCTCGCACGAACAGTCTTCTCGAGCTGGCGGCGGCCTTCGAGGACTGCGTCGCGGCAATGTGCAACGATACGGGGCCGTTGCACCTCAGCATTGCCGTTGGCACGCCCACCTGCGGACTCTATCGCCGTCCGCTCGCCCACTTCCTGGCGCCACCGCCACATCGCTGCGTGGTGGCCCCCGACAGGGCGATCCATCGCATCAGCGTCGACGAGGTGTTGGCCTCGGCCCGCAAACTCCTGTCAACTCGGGGCTGAGACTGCGGGCCAAACCCCGATTCGACGTCAGCTCCTTGCCGATGTCAGTCGGAGCGCAGCGACGTTGCAGGGTCCAGGCGCGAGGCGCGCCGTGCGGGCAGATAACAGGCCAGCACTGATACGCCCAGCAGCAGGAGCGAGATCCCGATCAAGGTTAAGGGATCGGTCGGCGCGACGCCGACGAACAGGCTTTGCGTCGCCCGCGTTAGGGGGATCGCAATCACGAGGCCGATCACAAGGCCCGAGGCCGCCAGCGCGGTGCCACGCCCCACAACCTGCTTGAGGATCTGTCCGGACGTCGCGCCGAAGGCTAGCCGCACCCCGAGATCGCGGGTCTGTTGGCGCACCGAGTTCGACAGGACACCGTACAGACCGATCGCTGCCAGCACCAGGGCGAACGCGCCAAACAGGCCGATCAGGATGAGCATGAAACGAACCGGCGCCAGCGCGTCGTCGATGTACCCCTGCATCGGCCGCACGGCGAACAGGGGCACCGCTGGGTCGAGGCTTGCGACCTTCTCCCGGATGCGCGGAAACACCGCCTCGGGGTCGATGGACGTACGCACCGCATAGGCGCCGCCACCGAAGCTGATAACTCGGTGCGGCAGGTACACAGTGCGCCGGCTGGGTGCCTCGAGGCCACCGTCGTCTCGCACATCCGCCACTATCCCGATGATCTCGGCGTCGATCTCGGCCGGGGGCCCGCCGGGGAACGTGGGCATCCGCAACCGGATGCGCCTGCCCAGGGCGCTCTCGCCCGGGAACGTGTGCTCGGCGAGCTTACTGTCCACGAGGACGAGATCGTCGTTGTCGTCTAGAGGATCGAAGTCGCGGCCCTGAAGAATCGGTGTGCCCATGGCGTGGAAGAAGCCCGCTGTAACACCTCGGTAATTGGCTTCGATTCCAGGGTCCTCGTCGGCCATGGTCTCCGTGCGAAAGGATCCCGTGAACAGTGCGCCGCTGAGCGGCAGCGCCGTCGCGGCGCCCACGGATTCGACTCCGGGCAGTGCCTCGGTGTAGCTCAGCACCTCACGCACGAAGGTCTCGCGGACCTGCGGATCTCGATACTGCGCCCCGGGCAGCTGCACCTGGAACGTCAGGACGCTGTCCGGACGGAAGCCAGGATCCACTCCGCTCAGATGCCCAAAGCTCCGCAACATCAGGCCTGCCCCGACCAGCAGGACCAGTGAGAGCGCCACCTCGGCAACCACCAGGAGGCTGCGCATTCGCGACCGGCCGAGACTACCGCCACCCGTACCGCGCTCGTTAAGGGCCAGGTGGCCACGGACTCCCGACAGCGCCAGCGCCGGGGCCAGACCGAAGAGCACGACCGCGAACAACGTTGCCGCCGCAGTGAACAACAGGACCTCGAGGTTGATCCCCACGGTGTCGGATCGAGGCATCCCGCCCGGCTGCAAGGCGAGCAACACCTGTACGCCCCAGCTGGCGATGAAAAGTCCGAGCGCCCCGCCGACTCCGGCCAGAAGCGCACTCTCCACCAGAACCTGGCGAATGATGCGCCCACGGCGAGCACCAAGTGCCGCCCGCACGGCGATCTCTTGCTTCCGGGCCGCGGCCCGCGCGAGCAGCAGGTTGGCGACGTTAGCGCAGGAAATCAGCAGGACAAACCCGACGGCGCCGAGCAACGCCAGGAGCGCCGGCCGAACCTCACGCGAAACCTCGCCTCCCCACGGCACGGCACTCGTGTAGATCTGCCCGCGGTCGCTGCGGTCGTGACTCTCGCGCAGTTGCGTCGAGGTCGCGATGACCTCCTCCTGCGCCCGAGCGGCCGGCACTCCCTCCGCGAGCCTGCCAACCACCGTTAGAAAGCCCGCACCGGTCTCCGCATCGAAGTCCACCTGCATCGGCGCGTAGACATCCGCGGGCTGGTTGCCGCCGGGACCCGCACCGATTCCGGTTACCAGCACGCGGAACCCCTGCGGCATGATCCCGATCACACGAAAACGGCGGGCATTGATCGTCAGATCGGTGCCAACTACCTGCGGATCACCGCCGAAGCGACGGTTCCAGAAGTCGAAGTCCAGCAGCGCCACGCTGGGCGGCACCTCCAGGTCGGGATCCAGGAAGATCTCGGGTGGGAGCGGCGTTCCCTCTTCCGCCGTGAACATGCGGCCAGCGTGCGGCGGCACGCCAAGCATGTCGAGGAATCCGGTCGATAGGTTCATCAATCGGATTTGCTCCGGCTCACCGTCATCGCTGGTGAGCGGAGCCTGAAAGATCCCGCTAGTAGCTTCGATAGCCTCGAACATCCGGGTGCGCTCGCGAAGCGCCCGGACCTCATAGGGAGCCAGCGGAGCTCCGGGGATGTTGTAGGTGCGCAGCTCATCGACGATCAGCAGCAACTCTTCGGGCCGGTCGTAGGGAAGCGGGCGCAGCACGACGGCATCGAGGATGCTGAAGATCGCCGTGTTGGCACCGATCCCGAGCGCCAGCGTCAGTACGACAACTACGGTGAAACCCGGTTGCTTGATCAGGGTCCGGATCGAGTAGCGCAAGTCGTTCAGCAGACTGTCCATGAAGAGTCTCTCGCGAGCGGGGAGCTTGCCAGGGAATTGATTCGGGGAAGCAGGTGCAGGGCGAAGCTGATCCCCCCATTCAGCAAAGAGCGTCGCAGTGAGGTTGACCCACTGGCGGATCCAGTAGCGGGTGGCGGCGCTGGTACCGCCGACCCGCCGAATGTCGTTGGCACGAAACCGCAGGGCGTCGACCATGTCGGCGCCGAAGCTACGCCTGAAGCCAGGCGGGGCAGCGAGCAGCAACAGACGCAAGACCGCCGCACCGACACGGTCTCTGGGGAAGTCCGCCGGCAATCGAGTCAAACCGCTTCCCGTGGGTCGACAAGACGTGCGGAGCGCGCCCACTCGACAATGCCGCTCAGCTGCTGCACCTCGAGCGCCGCGATCTCGCGGCCGCGCTGGGTAATCCGGTACTCGCGTCGCGACGGCCCCAGGGTGTTGGCCTCGCCGGTAGCGTCCTCTTCGATCAGGCCCGCCTCGAGCATCTTCTTGATGCTGCGATACAGGGTGCCGGCACCCAATTCAGTTGTGCCGCGAGTGCGCTCTGCAACTTCGTGCATGATGCCGTAGCCGTGCAGTGCTCCGCCGGCGATCGCCAGCAGTATGTGCAGCATCGAAGGGGTCATCGCCGGGGTCTCGATGGTCTCACTCACGCAACTGCCTTTGTTTCTTGGCTTCGGAAGGTCGATTTCATTTCGTGTCGAGTATATCCACCATGGATATACCGAAACAAGTTCGCCACGCGGGGGGCCGTGCCGTGGATTCCAGGCAACCTCGAGCTAGCGTTCGGTCCCCGGCTGCGGGCGCGGCAGCTCGATGAGGTCGGGGAGCTTCCCCGCCCGCTCCATACCCACCAGCATCGACGCGACTCGGCCGTAACTCTGGACTCCGCCGTCAACCCTGTTGGACCGCAGGTAGGCATCGTTGACCCGGTTGGCCGCGCGCATCGCCCGGCCGCGATGCTGCTCCCAGAACTCACGGATCGCCTGCAGGTCACGACGTGGGCCGGCCCCCCACTGCGCCGCAATCGCCTGGACTTCCTCGGGGGCATAACGGCTCGCCGCGGACAGGAGCGTCGAACTGCCATACAGGGCCGCGGCGTATTGGAGGTACGGTTCCGGCGCGCTCAGGCAGGCCAGCACCGCGGCGAGATTCGCCTCACCCTCGTCGGTGATCCCACGTTGATGTGCTTTCTCATGAGCGATCGCGATGGGCTTGGAGGCTTCCGCCATGTGGCGGTTGAACAGCGGCTCGCCGGTAAAAGGGATGAAGATGCCGCTGATGCCGAGCCGTGAGAATAGCGACGACGTCAGGAGGCCCTTCGCAGGCGACGTGGCGAAGCGGATAGTGTCGCCCGGAAGCGCCAGTTGCCGGTAGGCCGTGTCGATACTCCGGTCCACGACATCGAGTTCATAGGGCAGCGAGGTCGGCTCCTCTAGGTCGACCCCCAGCGCCTCGTAGGTGACGTTGGTGAGAACCACGAAACGCTCCGCCAGCGCCAGCACCTCCTCGGCCTGAAGGTCGGCCAGATCGAGGGCGAGTCGATCGCGCAAGGGCGGCCGCGCGTAGTTGAAGCCCCAGGCGAAGAGAAACAACAGCAGCGCAACGCCAGCGGCCGTCCAGCCTGCGAGGAGAATCGTCCGCGCGATCGCCCCCAGCCCGGCTTTCGGGTGCGGGCTGCGCCACCAACGGACCAGGAGGGCAGCCACAAGGATGCCCCCCGCAAACACCGCCAGCTCGGCCGCGGGCAGCGGCAGGAAGCGATTGGTCAGCCCTAGTAGTCGGGCGACCCACGGGTACATGCCTCGCGCGAACAGCACCTCCACCAACCCGGGCACGGCGAACGCCACCCACCGCACGAGCAGGGCCACCGGGAGTAGCCCTAGTGCAACGAGGATTCGCGTACTCGGCAGCTTCAAACGATCGCTCCTGATAACCAACGGGCGGTAGCACAGCTTGCCCGTGGCTCGACAACCCCGGACAATGCGCCTGGAGACACATCATGACGCTACAACTCTCAGACAAGGATCGCGCATTCCTCGATGGCGAGCACGGCCCCGCGGGACGTTTCGCCATGTCGATCCTCGTGCGCATGGCCGAGGCGCAAGACGCCAGCGCGATGCTCGACATCAGCAGCGCCCATATCGACAGCACTGTGTACCAGGGCGAGGCGACGATGGAGTTCGCCGAGCACCTCGCCGGACTCGGTGGCAAGGTCCTCGTGCCGTCGTCGGTCAACGTCAGCGGTGTCGACCAGGAAGGATGGAAGGACTGGGCCGTGCCGGAGGACTGGGCGATGAAAGCCTATCGGCAAATGCAGGCCTACCAGAACATGGGATGCACGCCGACATGGACCTGCGCCCCCTATCAAACCGCCATGCGCCCTCACTTCGGCCAGCAGATCGCATGGGGCGAATCCAACGCCATAGCCTTCGCCAACTCCGTGATCGGTGCACGCACGGAACGGTATCCCGATCTCATGGACATCTGCGCCGCGATCACCGGCCGGGTGCCAGCGCTCGGGCTTCACCTCGATGAGAATCGCCACGGCGATCTGCTGCTTCGGCTAGTCGACGTGCCACTCGCGGTTCAGCAAGACGACACGTTCTGCACGGTGCTCGGCTATCTGATGGGCAAGATCGCGCAGGAACGGATTCCAGTGATCGAGGGCGTCGCTGTCGAGCCGAGCGAGGATGATCTGAAGATGCTCGGGGCCGGCGGCGCGTCGGCAGGAGCTGTGGCGCTCTTCCACATCGTCGGCGTAACTCCCGAAGCACCTACCACCGCCGCCGCCTTCGGCGGCCGGACGCCCACCGAACGGCACGACATCGACCTGGCAACGCTGCGCGAGGCGCGCGCGGAACTCACGACGGGGCTCGGCGAGACCGTCGACATGGTGGCCATCGGCAGCCCCCATTTTTCTCTGGCCGAGTTCAAACAACTGGTACCGCTGCTCGCCGGCCGCCGCAGGAGCGACAACGTCGAGTTTCTGATCACCACGAGTCGCATGATGCGAGCACTGGCTGAGCAAGCAGGTCTACTCGAGCCGCTGCGTGAATTCGGAGCCCGAATCACCGTCGATACCTGCATTCTCACCACGCCGATGCTGCCCGACAACATCAAGACGATCATGACCAACTCCGCCAAGTACGCCTACTACTCACCGGGTTTGTTGAACGCTCGCGTGGTGTTCGGTGGTCTCGCGGACTGCGTGCAAACGGCTGTCGCAGGCAAAGTCGAACGCGACGACGCGGTGTGGGGGGCATAGCGGCCATGCCGGAAGGAGCATCGCTCAAGGGCAGAGCGCTGGTGCGAGGCACTGCGCAAGCGGGAGCTCTCACATCCGATGAACCCCTCAGTTTCTGGGGCGGCTACGACCAACTCACAGGCGAGATTATCGATCGGCGTCACCCCCTCTCGGGAGAGAATTCCGCCGGCAAGATCCTCGTGCTGCCCGCCTCACGCGGATCCTCGACGACGGCTGCCGTGCTACTCGAGGCCGTGCGGCGAGAGAATGCTCCGGCCGTAATCATCACGCTGGGCACTGACCGGTTTCTCACTCTGGCGGCGATTGTGGCCGAAGAGATGTACGGCCGCACGGTGGGCATCGTCAGCGTCGACGCCACCGGCTTCGCCTCGCTCGCCGGCGCTAGCGAGATCAAAGTGGACGACGACGGAACCGTGACGCGAATCGACTGAACTTCGCACCCCGCTGCGCCGAAGCGTAGGGCCGGAGTTTCACCGCGACGTGCGAGCGGACATAATCACGCTCACCACCCCAGTTTCCGCGAGCCCTCCCTCTTGAATTTCACGCCCGCCCAGATCGAGTTCGGACTTCGTGTCGCCGCCGCGCTCATCGCGCTGGCGTGGCTACTCCTCAGTCTCGATCGTAAACGCTGGTGGCCATCGCGATGGAGTCTGCATCTGGATGCGGCTGGCCGCGAACCACGGCCCGGGGATCACGGCGAGGTGGCCGTAGTGATTCCGGCTCGGAATGAGGCGGCCATTCTGCCGCGAACGCTACCGCGTCTGCTCAAACAGGCGCGCTGGTATCGCCGCATCGTCATAGTCGACGACCGCTCGCAGGACCACACCGCCTCCAGCGCGAAACTGCTGGCCACCGGCACCGAGGCCGAGCACCAGTTGCACGTAGAGAGCGTCCGCGAATCCGACCCGGAATGGGTTGCCAAGACCTACGCCATGCAGCGTGGCTATGAGACTGCGGTGGCGGACTGGCACGGCGACCCGGCCCGACAATGGATCCTGTTCACCGACGCGGACATCCTCCACCCGACTTTTTCCATCGGCCGCTTGATGTCGAAGGCCGCCAGTGTGGACGCCGACCTTCTCTCGGTCATGGTGAAGCTGCGGGCGCGCACTTTCTGGGAGTGGCTGTTGATCCCCGCGTTAACGTACTTCTTCCAGCTTCTGTACCCGTTCCGAAGAGTCTCCTCTCCTGCGTCCCGACGTGCCGCTGCTTCGGGAGCGGTGATCTTGATACGGCGCTCCGCGCTGGAGGATGCCGGTGGACTCGAGGCGATTCGCGGCGACGCGCTCGGCGACATCACGCTGGCTCAGGCCGTCAAACGTAGCGGCGGCAAGTGCTGGCTTGGCCTCGACCCTGACATGCGCTCGTTACGAACCTACGATTCGTACGGAGCCGTGCACAAGACGGTCGTGCGCTCGGCATTCGACCATCTCGGCCGCCATTACGCGCTCGTCCCGTTCGTCTGGCTGGCTCTGGCGGGACTCTACGTCGCCCCGCCGCTGCTGATGATCTACGGAGCGATCCAGCTCGACCCCATAATCGGCATCGGTGGCGGAATCGCCTGGCTAATCGGAATAGCCAACTACCTGCCCGTGGTTCAGTACCTCGGCGCGCCTTCAGGGATCGCGCTGACCCTGCCCGTCGCGGCGCTTCTATACGCGGTGATGACGGCCGTCTCGGCGTGGTGTGCCCTGACAGGTCGCGGCGCGGATTGGCGCGCGGCCACGGAGATCGACCTCACCGGTGACTAGCACAACGCGCACGGTGGTGGACATCGAGGTCCGCTACGCCGAGACCGATGCGATGGGAATCGTCCATCACAGCAACTACCTCGTGTGGTTCGAACTCGCGCGTACCGACCTGTGCCGGCAGACCGGCACCGACTACGCCGCCATCGAACGTGGCGGCCATCAGCTGACCGTCACGCGCTCGGAGTTGCGCTACCGCCGACCCGCCCGTTATGGCGACACGGTGCAGGTCACTGCCTGGATCGACGATCTCGCCAGCCGACGTGTGCGCTTCGCATATGAGGTTCGTTGCGACGACGAACTTCTGACTACCGGCACCACCGAGCACGTGTGGATCGACGGTGAGGGCCGCCCGTGCCGAATTCCTCCGACTCTGGAGCCGGAGTTTCGCCGTCTCGCCAGCACGGACACCACGCAGAGTCCGGCGGCAACCACGCAGCCTGAGTTAGCCGACCGTCACCTTGGCACGCGCATCATCGACAGATCCCGCGAGCAGGCGCTCCACCGCGATGTCCCGCAGGACGAACTTCTGCACCTTGCCACTGACCGTCGTCGGGAACGAGTCGACGAACATGATGTAACGCGGCACCTTGAAGTGCGCCAGGCGCTCGGCGCAGAAGGCGCGTAGCTCCTCGGCGCTTGCCGCCGCGCCTTCATGCAGACGGAGGCAGGCACAGAGTTCTTCGCCAAATCGATCATCCGGTACACCTACGACTTCCGCCTGTTCGATGGCTGGGTGCTCGTACAGCACCTCTTCGATCTCGCGTGGATAGAGATTCTCGCCACCGCGAATCACCATGTCCTTGATCCGACCGGTGATCCGCAGGTAGCCGTCAGCATCCAGCACTCCCAAATCTCCCGAGTGCATCCAGCCTTCGGCATCGATCGCGTCGGCCGTGGCCTCGGGCATGTCGTAGTAGCCGAGCATGACGTTATGACCACGCATACAAACCTCGCCCTGCTCACCGTCGGCGCAAGCCTCGCCGGTCTCCGGCGAGACCACACGGATCTCAGCACCTGGCAGGGCTATTCCGACGGTCTCGACCCGCCGCTGCAGCGTGTCGTCGGGCCGCGTCTGGGTGGCCCCGGGCGAGCACTCGGTCATGCCATAGGCGATCGTGATCTCGCGTGCGCCCATATCGTCGATCACACGTTTCATCAGTTCCACCGGGCACGGTGCGCCCGCCATAACTCCGGTACGCAAGGTTGATAGATCACGCGACGCATAGGAGGGGTGTTCGATCAGCGCGATGAACATCGTGGGCACCCCGTAGATCGCCGTCGCTCCCTCGGACTCCAGGCAATCGAGGGTCTTCTGTGCGTCGAAGTACTCCGCCGGCACCAGCAATGCCGCACCCCGAACCATCGCGCAGATGACGCCGATCACGCAGCCGAAGCAGTGATAGAGCGGCACGGGCGAGCAGGCGCGGTCCGCCGCTGTGAGGTTCTGCCCCTCGCCGACGCACCAGCCGTTGATCAACAGGTTGCGATGTGAGAGGAGCGCCCCCTTTGGAAAGCCCGTCGTGCCCGACGTGTACTGAAGGTTGATCGGCTGCTCGGACTCGAGCTCCCCCTCGCGGGCGGCCAGCGTCTCGCGGCTGACGACTCCCCCGCGCGCCAGCATGTCCGACCAGCCCAACATGGGAGCAGGATGATCATCAGGAAACGAGATGACCCAGGCGAGTTCCGGCACCGAAGCCGCCGCCAGCTTGCCGGGGGTGGAGTCCGCCAGCTCCGGAAGCGCGGCCATCGTGGTAGCGAAGTAATCCGAGCTCTTGAAGTTGTCGGTCAGGAACAGCGCTTTCGCCCGCGACTGACCCAGGACGTAAACGAGTTCCTCCTCGTGAAACGCCGGGTTGATGGTGACCAACACCGCGCCGGCACGTGCGGCACCGAGCTGCAGAAGCACCCATTCGGGTCGGTTCGTCGACCACACCGCGACATGGTCGCCGGCCTCGATCCCGATGGAGATCAGGCCACGAGCGACATCGTCAACAAGTCGGTCGTACTCGGCGTAGGTGACCCGGAAGTTGTACTCGGGAAACACCAGCGCATCGTTGTCGGGATACCGTCGCGCTACATCGCGTAGCGCTTCGCCGATCGTCAGTCCTTCAACCCAGAGTTGCCGTCCCACGTCGCGATCCTTGTCTAGCGACTCGCGGCGGAGGCCTGAAGGGCGTCGTCAACGCGAGTTTCGGACGATCCGGTTGTACAGCCAGGCGAATACGGACCCGCCGATGATGCCGTCGACCAGGGCCAGCCCTATTCCCACCAACCAGTCTGCCACCGTGCCGTCCGCCGCGTAGCCCGGATAGAGCGACGCAAAGAGGTCGAGAACAGGTTGGCCGTATCCGGGAAACACAAGACCGGCGCCGCCCACCACGGCCACGGTTCCGGCGAAGAAGAGTCCCGACGTCAGGGCGAAGGATCGGACGGAAAGCTGCACGCGACTCTCACAGAATATGGGGAAGGAAATCGGCGGCTCAGATCATACGCGAAGGAGCCGCCTTGATATTACCTGCGCTGCAGTACATATTATTTCTACTGCAATGCAGTTGAATATGGAACCGACGCTCTGGAGAACACCATGGGACGTGCACTGGGAGAGTTCGAGCACTTCGTGCTGTTGGCGCTGGTCCGCCTGCGCGAGGATGCTTACGGGGTCACGATCAAGGACGAGATCGAGACCCGCACTGGCCGCGAGATCTACGTCGGCGCCGTCTACACAGCCCTGGCACGAATGCAGAAGAACGGGTACGTGACCGCCGAGATCGGTGAACCCACGGCCAAGCGCGGTGGGCGCCGCAAGAAGTACTACCGCCTGGCCGAGGCAGGTCGCGAGGCGCTCAAGCAGTCGCACGATGCCTTGCGCGGCATGACCGCCGGCATCGAAAGCGAACTCGAGACGAT
>JAJCXT010000067.1 GCA_029263295.1 Acidobacteriota bacterium
CGGCTCGGTCATCTCTTCGAGGGCGAAACGAACGCCCTCTCGGCCCAGGCCGCTACGCTTGCGGCCGCCGAATGGCATGGCGTCGATACGGAAGTCAGTGCTGTCGTTGATCATGACGCCACCGAAGTCCAGGCCGTCAGCTGCCCGCCGGGCGGTTGCCAGCGAAGCGGTGAAGACCGCCGCCTGGAGTCCGTAGTCGGTGGCGTTGGCCTGTTTGATCGCCGTCTCGAGATCGCGGAATCGATACAAGGCCGTCACGGGGCCGTAGATCTCCTCGCACGACAGCGGAGCGATCTCCGATACGGCCTCGAGAACAGTTGGCGCCACGAAGGCCCCGTTGCGCGTGCCGCCAGTCAGCAGCGTAGCCCCAGCCGCGACCGCCGACCGGACCGCCGTCTCCACCCGTTCGGCCGCTACCTCGTCGATGAGCGGCCCCATGTCGGTACTCTCGTCCATCTTGTCGCCGACCACGTACGATTCCGCCCCCCGGACAAAGCGCGAGCGAAATGCCTCGTAGATCGCGTCGTGCACGAAGAGACGCTGCACGTGCAGGCAATTCTGCCCGGCCGCCCAGAACGCCCCGCTGACGCAGGCGTCCGCAGCCGCGTCGAGTTGAGCGTCGTCCATCACGATCACCGGACAGTTGCTGCCAAGCTCCATGCTGAGCTTCTTCAGCCCGGCCTCCCGCACCACCTCCTGGCCAGTCTCCAGGCCACCAGTGAAGGAGATCATGCGTACGCGCGGGTCCGTGGTCAGAGTCTTGCCAACGCGGCGACCGGCGCCGGTAACAACCTGAACAATCCCGGCTGGGGCGCCGGCGTCGTGCAGGGCCTCCACCAGACGGATACCCGACAGCGGCGTTTTCGAATCTGGCTTGAGAATCACCGCGTTGCCGCCCGCGATGGCCGGGCCGAGTTTGTGGGCGACGAGGTTCAGCGGGTCGTTGAAGGGGGTGATGGCGCCGATCACGCCCACGGGCTCGCGAACCCAGTAGCCAAAGCGGTTCTCGCTCCCGGCGCGCTGGTCGAAGTTCACCGTTTCGCCGTGCAGCCGACGAGCTTCCTCTGCCGAGAGCCGCAGCGTATCCACGCAACGGCTCACCTCCAGGCGGGCTTCGCGGATCGTCTTGATGCCCTCGCGGGCGATGGTGACCGCATACGACTCCGCATCGGCCGCTATGCGGTCGGCGGCACCGCTGAGGATACTCATGCGCTCGTGGATCGGCAGGCGTGTACCGGCTGCACGCGTAGCCGCCGTTATCGCGTCGCGCATGTCCGCCCCGGCGCCAAGCGGAACCCGGTCCACGAGGCTCCCGTCCTGAGGGTCGAGCACCTCGAAAGACTCTTCGGCAGCGCGCCACTGCCCATCAATCAGCATGCGCATCGATCGCCTACCCGTGGTGGTTATCTGCTTCGCGTTGCCCACCGAGGGCGGCCGTCAACGCGCGTGTATGGTCAGAGTTCGTGCCGCAACAACAGTCGCTTCAGACTAACGGATACGTTCGCCGCTGGCGTGCAGTTGATCCTCGAGCCATCGGGATCCGGCCGAACCCATGGACCATTCTCGCGTACTCTGAGGGTCGCGTCACGGTTGCTATCGAGCAACCCTCCTGTTGCTCTTCCCTACTCGCATTCCGTATGGCCGACCGAAACTCGCCACGCCAGGTCTACGACCGCCGTACCGCGGAACTGCGCCAGGAAGCCGACCTACTCAGCGCGCTCGACCGCAGGCTCTCCGCGCTACGGCTGGGTACAGTCGGCATGTCCCTCGTATTCGCCTGGGCAGTCTTTGACCCCGACCGCCTCGCGATTGCATGGCTCGCTCTGCCGATCACGATCTTCATCGGGTTGGTCATCGCGCACGAGCGCTGCGCGCGACAACGGCGTCGAAACCGGCGCTCACTCGAGTTCTACGAACGCGGGCGGGCGCGGCTGGACGACTGCTGGTCGGGCACAGGGCCCACCGGCGAGGGGTTTTCCAACCAGGACCATCCGTATGCCGACGACCTCGACATTCTGGGTGACGCTTCCCTGTATCAATTGCTGTGCACGGCCCGCACGGCCGACGGACGTGCTCGTTTGGCCGAGTGGCTGCAGACTCCCGCCTCGCTGCCGGAAATCGAGGCCCGGCAACTGGCGGTGGCCGACCTCGCGCCTCGCCTCGAACTGCGCGAGGATCTCGCCGTGCTCGGAAGCGAGGTGGAAACCCGCGCCCGTCCGCAGGCGCTGGCTCGGTGGGCGACCGCTCCCTCGCCGCTGGAGAATCCGGCGAGCATTCGTCGGGTTGCGACGGCCCTTGTCGTACTGACGCTCATGGTGGTGACCCTCTGGATTACCGGGCACGTTTCACGCTACTGGGTCGTCGCCGCCCTGGCGCTCGAGGCCCTTTTCGCCTGGCGACTGCGAGCTCAGGTCGGGGCCGTCATCGAGGACGTCGCTGCCGCGAACCGCGAACTGGACCTGTTCCACGAGATCCTGGAACGGGTAGAAGAGATGAGGTTCGAGTCAGCCCCCCTACGCGCGCTCATGGAACGACTGCGTGTCACCGGACACCCCCCGTCGGTCGAGATCGGACGTTTGCGCAAGCTGGTCAACCTCCTCGACGCGCGGCGGAACCAGATGTTCTCGCCGATCAGCGTACTGCTCCTGTGGGGCACGAACCTGGCGGGCGCCATCGAACAGTGGCGTGCGGCCAACGGAACTGCCATCGTCGACTGGCTCGACGCCATCGCTGAAATCGAAGCTCTCGATTGCCTCGCCGCATACCACTATGAGCACCCCGATGACCCCTTCCCGGACATCGTAGAAGGGCCCGCAACGTTCGTCGGCACCGCGCTCGGGCATCCGCTGCTTCCTGACGCCGACTGCGTCCGCAATGATGTCGAACTCGGGACGGAGCAGCGGATGCTGATCGTGAGCGGCTCCAACATGTCCGGCAAGAGCACACTGATGCGGACCGTCGGGATCAACGCGGTGATGGCACAGGCCGGGGGCCCCGTCCGGGCAACTTCGCTGCGCCTATCACCGCTGCAGGTCGGCGGCTCGATCCGGGTGCGCGATTCGCTGCGCCGGGGCATGTCCGGCTTCTATGCCGAGATCCATCGGTTCCGCAGCATTCTCGATCTGGCAGATGGACAGCGCCCGGTGCTATTTCTGCTCGAAGAGATCCTCCACACGACGAACTCGCATGACCGGCGCATCGGCGCTGAGGCGCTGTTGAGATCACTGCTGGAGCGCGGGGCTATCGGGCTGGTAACCACTCATGACCTGGCCATCACGCGACTGACGGATACGTTGCCGCAAAGCGTGAACGTGCACTTCGTCGACGAACTCGTCGATGGCAAGATCCGCTTCGACTACCGCCTGCGGCAAGGCGTCGTGGAACGCAGCAACGCCGTGGACCTCATGCGCGACATCGGCCTCGACGTGTAGCGGAGCTGAAGACTATGAATCGCCGGGATCGCCGGGAAGGACGACCCGGTAGACCTTGACGCGAACAGCTCCGTCATCGTCGTCTACGGCAAACGCGAACGTCCCGTCCCGCATGTACGGGGAACTCAGTATGCGTATGTCGGGGCGAATGACCTCGCCCAGGTAGTTGCCCTCCCAGTCGAAGAAATCCCAGGCGTACTTCTCGGCCCAGCAGATCTGGCGGCGCGCCTCGAGATCCTCGACGGCCGGCCTCTCCGTGCAATCTTCACCACGCTCCCCAGCCTGGTACCGAACAACCAGGATCCGCTCACCATGATCGGGGATGATGCTGGCGTAGGCGGGCTTGTGCGCCGGTATCGCCGGGCCGTTCCAGGTCCAGTCGGGCACTCGCATCCGCATACGCGCCGTCGTGAACGCTCGATGATGAGCACGCTCGGCGTCCGATATCAGCACCGGCTCCCAATATCGCTCGGCGCGCAGGATCCGACCGTCCAGGAAGTGAATCTCGAACGCGTACTCCGAACTGACGCCGCCGACGATCGCAGGGGCCGCGGCAATGCCCGCGGGCGTACCAGGCGCGAATGGGACCCTCGTCCCAGAGCGCCCACCCTGTGCGACCATCGTGTACGCGTCGGATCCCGAATCCATTGCTGGGGCGAAGAAAGGGTCGCCCTGAGGCCCGTCGGCATCGACCAGCTGGAGACCCCTCCGCCTCTCCCCGGCCGGCAGCATGGTGCCGCTCTCGTCGAGGAATTGAATGGTCTCGACGTACGCCGCCCCGTCGCCGGCAACCACGAAGCTGCTACCGAACATCTGTGTTCCCAGGCCCAGCGTGTGGCTGAACGTACCATCGACGCCGAACACCGAGATACGCGACGTGCCGCCGTCCTGCACGAACAATTGGTCCCCCACGACCCGTAGCATGAACGGGTCCTGATATTCGCCGGGGCCCTCGCCCCCAGCGCCGACGGTGTAGAGAAAGTCGCCAGTTTGGCGGTCATAGACCTTCACCAAGGCCGGCTGACTGTCTACGACATAGACCTTCGTCTCATCCACCGCCACGGCCGAGACCTGCCCCAGCATGTACTCCTCGGCACCCTCCAGCACGCCGATCGACAGTTCCTCGACCAGCACCGCGGGCCCGCCCCACTGCGAGCCGGCCAGCGTTCGCACGACGGTCTTGCCGCCCTCTTCGGTCCGCTCATGCACCCACTCGGGCGCAGACCGACTCTCTTCCGGACCACCCGACGCACAAGCCGCGATCAGGACCAACAACCCGGTACCTAGCGCTCGTTTCAACTCAGCCTCCAGCGAGCCTCCAGCGGAGATAGTGTTCTCCTACTACCAACCTCGGAGCCAGCGGTTTTACGAGGCACAGCGACTCGGACCTGCCCGGGGCCGGGTGGTCGGCGCTGGCGCCCGGCGAAATAGCTATATAGCATCCTAGATTGAAACCTAGGTTCCTATATAGCCGTAGAAGACATCATGACCACCAAGATCACGTTCACCTACCCCACAGCGATGGCGCTCGCCGCGATCGGAGAGGGGCACCGCTATGGGTTCGACATCATGGACGTCACCGGCCTGCCGGATGGCACCGTATACCCGATCCTGCGGCGGCTCGAGGCCCGCGGCTACCTGGCCGGCAAGTGGGAGAACGACGATGTCGCCTTCCGCGAAGGCCGGCCGGCACGTCGCTACTACGAGCTGACCCGACCGGGCGACGACGCCCTCAAGGCTGCTCTGGTGAGGTACCCGCGCCTCTCCGAGCTGTTCCCCGAAGCCGGCCGTTTCGCCGCATCCGCATAGAAGTCTCGAATGAACCCGCCCAACTCACCCGTGACTCCGGCAGCCAGCCGGTTGCCGATCGCGCTCCGGCGCGTACTGGCCCTCGGCTCCTGGTGGGTGCCGCGCTCGCGCCGACAGGCGTGGCGTCGCGAGTGGGAAGCCGAGCTCTTCCATGCGGCACACACCGACGCGTCCGCGGAACCTCCGCGGCGGCTGCTCCGTCGCGCGCTCTGGTCGCACTTGGATGCCCTGTGGATCTTTCAAGAGGAACTCACGATGACTCGACTACTCGCCGACATCCGCCTGGCCTTTCGCAGCCTGCGGCGCTCGCCGACGTTCACCGTCGTTGCCGTGCTCACGCTCGCCCTTGGCATTGGTGCGAACACGGCGATCTTCAGCGTCGTCAACGGCGTGCTCCTCAAGCCACTTGCCTACCCCGACTCGGACGAACTGCTCTCCTTCAACTTCACCGCACCCGGCATCGGCTACCCGGTGATCCCGTTCTCGGACGACTTCTTCCTTTTCGTTGAGGAGCGGCAGAAGAGCCTGGAAGCGATCGCCATGTACAACCAGGACAACGTTAACCTGGTCGGCGACGCGGATCCCGTCCGTGTCTCGGGCGCCAGAGTGACACCGTCGACCTTCGCTGTTCTACGTGTTCCGGCACTGCTCGGGCGCACTCTGACCGAGCGCGACGCAGAAGTCGGGGCCGAGCCAGTCGCGGTGATTGCGCACGAGCTATGGCAGGAGCGTCTCGGCGGCGACCCCGACGTTCTCGAGCGAACGGAAGATATGGACGGCGTGATGCGCCGCATCGTGGGTGTGATGCCGCCCGGATTCGCGTTCCCCAACGCAGAAACGCGAATATGGAAGCCGTACGTCATCGATGAGGCCAACCTGAACGTCGGCAACTTTTCCAACCCGGGTCTCGCCAGAATGGCCAGCGGCATGACGATCGACGGCGCCGTTGACGACGCCGCAGCCATGCTGGCGAGCTTGTTCGAGGAGCGGCCAGACGACTATCCCGCCGCCCTCATCGAGCAGGCACAGTTCGCACCCCGCATCGACAGCCTGAAGGAAGTGGTTGTTGGCGATGTCCGCCAGGCCCTGCTAGTCGTCCTCGGCACCGTCGGCGTGGTCCTGTTGATCGCCTGCGCCAACGTCGCCAATCTGTTCCTAGTCCGGGCCGAAGCCCGACAGCGGGAGGTGACGCTGCGCGCCGCTCTCGGAGCCGGACGTGGTGACCTGGCCCGTTTCTTCCTCGCCGAGAGCATGATCCTCGCGCTTGCGGGAGGCACGGTGGGCGTCGGTCTGGCGGCGTTTGGCGTGCGTGCATTTACCACCATGGCACCGGTAGCGATTCCGCGGATCAGCGAGATCGGCATCGACGCGCGCGTCCTCGGGTTCACTCTGCTGGCGTCGTTGTTGACCGGACTGCTCTTCGGCATGATTCCCGTCCTTCGTCGCCAGGCTCGGGACCTCGCCGGCTCGCTGCGCGAGGGCGGCCGTTCCGTGACGACCGGCCAGGGCCTTGTCAGCGCGCGCAACGTGCTCGTCGTCGCCCAGGTAGCGCTGGCTCTCGTTCTTCTCGTTGGTTCCGGGCTGATGATCCGCAGCTTCCAGGCGCTGCGCACGGTCGACCCGGGCTTCGACGCGGATGGCGTGCTGGCCGTGCTGGTAGCGCTGCCAGGACCCGACTACCCCGATGCCGAACAACGACTGGCGTTCTGGACCGAGGTACGCGATCGGGCTGCGGCATTGCCAGGGGTGACCGCTGCCGGAATCCTCAACGACATCCCTATGGGCTGGGGTCGCAGCGGTGGCTCGATCGAGATCGAGGACTTCCCGAGCGATATCGAATCAGGCCTATTGACGCTGGCGGAAAAGAAACGCGTCGGCGCCGGAGGACTCGAGACCCTCCGCGTGGAGCTCGTCGAAGGTCGATACTTGAATGACGATGACGGCGCCGGACGCTTTCGCGGTGCGGTCGTATCGCAGAGTCTGGCGCAACATTGGTGGCCCGGACAGAGCGCGATCGGCAAACGGCTCAAAGAGGACGCTGACGAGGACTGGTACGAGATCGTTGGCGTCGTGGGCAACGTTCACTACATCGACCTGGAAGATCCCGCTGAGGAGGTCCTCTACCTGCCCCTGATCGCCGGGGCCGAGGAATCACCCAATGTTTCGGCCAACATGACGGTACTGCTGCGGACGAACGGCCCTCCGAGCGCGCTCGTCGGGCTGATGCGCGGCGTGGTGAAGGGTGTCGATCCGCGCATGCCCATCGCCCGATCCGAAACGATGGCGAACCTGCTGAGCAACAACATGGCGCGCACTTCCTTCACACTCGTGATGCTTGGGATCGCGGCAGCCGCCGCCATGCTGCTGGGCGCTATCGGCATCTACGGCGTGATCTCTTACGTCGTCGGCCAACGTACGCAGGAGATCGGCGTACGTATCGCGCTCGGCGCCTCGCGCGGTAGCGTGCAGAAAATGGTGGTGCGGCGCGGCATGATGGTCTGCGCCGTCGGGGTCGTGGTCGGGGTATTGGGCGCGCTCGCCGCCAGTTCAGCGCTCGGCTCGCTTCTGTACGAGGTCAACCCTCTCGACCCGTTCACCTACGTGGTCGTCGTCGCCGCGCTTGGCGCCACCGCGTTGCTCGCGAGTTGGTTGCCCGCACTACGAGCCTCCGGCGTCGATCCCGTCGTGGCACTGCGCTCCGACTGAGCTCAGTCAGCCAGACCGAACGCGTACAGGTGATTGCGGGTGCGCACGTAGATCCGGTCATCCGCAATCGCCGGCGTCGCGTGGCACAGATCATCGAGGTCGGACACGCTCACCGGCGCCAGACCGCCATCGGGTTCGAGCACCGAGAGCATGCACATCTCCGACAGCATGAAGATCTTGCCGTCGGCGGCAATCGGCGAGGCATAGTACTGGTCGATGGCGCCCTTCAGGCGTCCCTGCGCGAGAACATCGCCGGTGGCCGGATTGAACGATGTCACGATGCCACCGTCGTTCACCATGTAGAGGATGTCGTTGTAGACGATCGGTGACGGCAACTGCGGCACGGCGCGGTTGTACTCCCAGACCAGGTTCTCTTCTGTCATGTCCCCGGAGCCACCCAGCTTGATCGCCAGCATGCCGTTGCGGGTCTCGAGCGCGGAGCGCAGGTAGTTCCACTCGGCCCGCGTGAGTTGGCCATCGGCACCGTAGTCGGCCAGACCGAACCAGTTGGTGGCGCGTGACGGGGGCATCTCCTCCAGGCTGATCAGGCCGTCGCCATTGGCATCCGCGTCGGTTACCACCTCATCGAATTCGGGCAGAAAGACCTGGTTACCAGGCTGGTTCATCGGTGACCCATAGCCGTTGATGAAGGCCACACCATCGTGGATCACCGGCGTCGACTTCATCTCGAAAGACAGGCCGGCCACCCACCACAGCTTCTCCCCCGTGGATGGATCGTAGGCGTCCAGCAGGAAGGATCCCGCCACCAAGAGTTGCGTCTGCCCGTCAGGCGACTCCCAGAGAATCGGCGTTGAGTGGCCGCTGTGGGCCTCCGGGCGCGCCACGCGCCACACCTCGTCGCCGGTGGCCCGGTCGTACGCTGCGATGAACGACTCGACTTCCTGGTCCGCCACGAGAATCAGGAGATCGCCGACGATCACCGGCGATGCGCCCATGCCGTAGATGTTGGTGAAGGGCCCCATCGCCACGTCCCAGCGCTCCTCGCCATCCAGATCGTACGAGAGCAGACCATAATCATGGAAGAAGACGTACAGTTCGTTATCGGCGACCACCGCGCTCGCGGCGGCGGCATGGCTGCGAAAGTCCACCGGCTCCTGCCGTGGGCGCGGCGCAACCTGCTGCCAGAGCACCTCGCCGCTCGACCGATCGACGGCCATGGTCTTGAGATCCTCGCCATCGAGCGCGGTCACGAAAATGCGGTCGCCCGAGATTACCGGCGAAGAGAACCCTCCCGGGAGCTCCGTCTTCCACATGACGTTCGTTTCCGGCCCGAACTCGGCTGGCAGAGCGCCACTCTCGACGATACCCGAGCCATTCGGACCACGGAACCGCGTCCACTTGTCTTCAGTACTCGATGCAGAGGTGGTCGCAGCCACTCCAACAGCGGCCGCAACGAGCATCAGGAAGGCGGACTTCAGCACGATTCGTTTGGTCATGGTTCTCGTATCCGTTCTTTCAGCACGCTGAGCGGCGGCCGGTCGCGGGAGCGAAGTCCGACTGTATCACCGCTCCGGACGCGACCGCACGGGCGCCCGGGCCGCCAGCCGCCAGGACTCTCGGGTTGGAGCTAGCGTCGGTCGCGAAAGTCAGCGCTCAAATCAACGCCGTGCAGATCCTCGGGCACCGGCACTCCCAGCAGGCTCGCAAGCGTGGGAGCGATATCGACCGTGGCGACGCGCCGGTCGATGGACTCGCGCGCGAAGCCTGGGCCCGCAAAAATCATCGGCACCCAGCTGTCGTACCCGTAGACCGAGCCGTGCGTGGTGCCGAGTGCCTTCCAGTCGTAGAGGTCGTTCTCACGCAGCTGGAGCACCACGTCTGGGCCGCGCCCGGGAAAGTAGTTGTTGCGGAACATCTGCTCGACGCGCGTGCCACCTTCTTGCGGCAGGGCGGCGATCTCCGCGTCGGTCCAGGCTCGCACCACCGCGTCGCAGGCACCCGCGATCTCCGCTAGGCGGGCCGCCATCACGCGATGATCGAGGCCGTGCGCGGCAATCAGGTCGTGATCGAGATAGCCGCCATAGGTCAGCCACGCCTCGTCGCCAAACTCCTCGCGCAGACGAGCCGCGGCCCGCTGCACACAGACCACATCCTCCACGCCGAGTCGCTTTCCGGGCTGACCACGCAACTGCCGCACCTCGGGAAGCGAGACGACGCCGTGATCACTGCTGAATCCGAAGACGACGTGGTCCAGGCCCACGGAGGCCTCAATATGGTCGACCAGATCGGCCAGGAGGGCGTCGAGTCGAACAACGACATCGAGGGCCTCGGCGCTTTCCGGACCGTACTCATGTCCGACGGTGTCGAGCGCTGAGAACGACAGCGCCAGAAGATCCGGACTGCCGTCCATACCGAGTTGCTCGTTGTCGATCAGCGCCTTCGCGAACTCGGCCGTGTACGCGTCGACGAACGGGCTGTTGTACACAGTTCCATAGAAGCTGCTCCCGGAGTGCACCGAGTAACTCCCCAGCGCGTGCGGAAATCCCCAGCGCATCACACCCGTATCCAGTCTCACCGTATCGAGGCCGGCCTGCTGCTCGGCGCTCAGCACGGGCTCCCAGACGACACCCTGGTAGCGACGCAGCCAGTCTTGGTCGTTGAACGCATCCAACCACGGGCGCACCGCGCGCGTGTAGTAACTGCTGCTGGTCCACACGCCATCACTACGGTCGTACCAATAGGCAGCGTCCGGTCGTTGGCCGCCCATCATTACCGCAGAGCGGTCCTTAGCGCTCGCAGTAAAGACCTTCGACCGCAGATCGGCCGCCTTGAGCCAATCACCGAGACCAGTGACTTCCAGATTGACGGGCGAATTCTGGACTCCTGCGCTGTACTCCTGAAGGCCCGTTTCGCGATTGAACCAGTAATTGCCGATGATCCCCGAGCGGCTGGGCTCGACGCCGGTACCAATCGTGGCGTGGCCCGGCGCGGTGGCGGTCATGGCGTGGTTCTGATGCGCATCGCGATAAATCACGCCGTTATCGAGCAGCCACGCCAGCCCGCCATCGAGTACGGGGCGAAAGCGATCGAGATAGTCGCCACGCATCTGGTCGACAACGATCAGAACGACCAGCGACGGTTCGTCACCACGCGGCAACTCGGGCAGCGATACGACCCTTGCGCCGCTGGACGCGCAACCGGAACCGACGAGCGCGGCGGCAGTGAGCAGACCGACAGAGAACTTCCGAGGGGAGGACACGACAGGGGGTCCCGATCAGTGGCCTTGCGGCCAGTGGCTAGAAGTCGAAGGAGCGCGTGAATTTTGCGATCAGGCCATGGTCAGCCAGGCCCGAGTACACAAGATCGTAGCGCCTAGTCGACTTATAGACTAGGAAGAAGTCGTCGCCCGTACGGTAGATGAAGCGCAGCCGCGCGAAGATCGACAGCCGCTCCGACAGGCTGTCGTACTGCACTAGCGCACTCGTCAGCAGTCGTTCACTGAAGTTGTAGGAGGCGCGCATGGACCCGACGTGCGTGTCGAAGCTGGCGCTCGGGTGCTCGATTCTGTTGAAGTCGTAGCGCGGTGACATGGAGAACTTCTCGTTGAAGCGCATCGTGGCGCTCGCGCCGTAAGAAGTGCGGGTGCCCCCGTAGTAGTCACCACTGCCGACGTTCACTCGACCGCTCAACTTGCGGGCGCGGTAGCTCTCGAGCGAGAGCCTCCAGGTGGTCGAGTTGTAGTCGCCAGGATCAACCGTTGCTATTCCCCCCGGGTTGAAACCGTACTCGAGCCGCTCGAACTTGTTCGTAACAAACAGGCTCAGGCCGTCGCCGGACTCGAACTGAGGTCGGATCCAGATCGACTGCTCGCGGTCGCTGATCTCTCCGTCGGTCGTGGTGATGTACTCCGTGCTCACGAAGGTATTCACCTGGCGCAACCAGGAGATATTCGGCCTGGGGTTATAGCCGAACGAGTAGTCCTGTTTGATCATGTCGCGGCGCAGGATGAAGCCCATATCCGTCTGGAAGTCGGGATCGATGTAGTTCAGGCTCGCATTGACGCTCCAGAGGTCGCTGTTCCAGCCGGCCGAAAAAGCGCCCACGTACTGCGTCCCGTCGACGTCAGAATCACTCGACTGCGCGACGTAGCCGTTGATCGAGAGGTTATCGAAGAAGCGAAAACTGGCGTCCACTCCGCCAACGCGGTTGTGTTCACCACCACCCTGCACGTTGGTGAAGATCATGCCGATCGACGAGCGCTCGAAAACATCCTGCTTGACTCTCACCGTGGAATAGTTGCGCCCGGCGTACCCGGCGATGTCGTCACTACCGGTCTGGGCATCGATCAGGCCGATACTCGTGTTGCCCATCTTCCCGGTGGTCTTCAAACCGAAGTTCATCGGCACGGGCTCGCCCTCGACCAAGCCGATGTTGCGAGAGTGATAGAGCACCACCAGAGGAGTGCCGAAGTCCCTCCCCGGGCCGAATTGGAACTTGTCGGCCCCTTCGAGGAAGAACTCGCGGCGCTCCGAAAAGAACAACGGGAAGCGCGTGAGGTTAACCCGTGCCTGGTCGTCTTCGACCTGGGCGAAGTCGGTGTTGACCGTGAGATCGGCGGTCAGATTCGTGGTGATCTGTGCCTTGAAGTCCTCGATACCGACCTGACCGGCGCGTTCGGTGAAGGGCGACTCGATCGCGTTCAGCGCCGTGTAGGCACCTGTGAGGTAAGGCGTCAGGCGGAACCGGTCGGTAAGTCTCGTGTCGCGCAGCCCGAGCAGATGACCACCTTGCGAGATATTGCGGAAGTCGAAGTCCTGGCGGTAGTTACTCCAGTTGACCTCTTCGTTGTTGCGGCGAATCTCGCGTTTGAAATCGATCCCCCAGACATGGGAGCCGGACGGAAAGCGGAGGATCTTGAAAGGGATCACCATCTCGGCCTGCCAGCCGTCCTCTGTGATCTGCGCGGCAGCTTCCCAGCGCTCGTCCCACGATGAGTTGATCTGGCTCTCGTCCTTCAGCGTGGCGTCGTATTTGGTGCCGAGCGGGTTTACCCGGAACAGGAAGCCGTTGCGATGATCGTGGAACGTGTCGAACAGCACGGCGATCGTGTCGTCGGTCGCAAGCCGACTGTCCCGACGCAGATCCAGGGCAACAATCCCGTCCGGGTTGCTGTCGTGCATGATGAAGCCGACGTAGATGTTCTCGCGGTCATAGAGGATTCGGACTTCCGTGCTCTGCGACGGCATGCCGGCTTCGATAGGCTCGCGCTGCAGGAGATCGGTCACGACCTCGGCAAGCTCCCAGACGTCGTCGTCGACAAGCCCGTCGAGCAGCGGCGGCGCCGGCGTCGGGGTGGCTGCCAGCCGCTTGCCGCCCTGTTGGATCGCGTCGAGTTCCTCGGGTGTCGGATCGTTCGCGTCGGCGTCGGCGTCACCTTCGCGAATCTCCGCGAAAACCCGTGCCACACCCTCACCTACGGCCAGCTCGGCGGCAGTCTCGGCGCGGTCCTGGGCTCGCCGTTTGTCCTGTTTCTGCGCGGCGATGGCATCCCCGGGCATCAAGACAAAGCTCACGCACAGCAGCAGCGCGGCGAGTGCCAGAAGGCGCGGAAGGTTTCTGAGGCGGTACATCGCAGCCTGGAACAGGGAAAGTAGCTTCGGCGACCATGCGGTCCAAGTCGATAGTCCGAATCTACGCGGCGGCCATGCCACCGGCAATGACAAAATCGGCCGGATTACGCTTCTTTACGTACGCGATTCCTGGTACCGCACCAGGCTTCCCGGGGTCAGGCGAGGACGGCGCCCAGAGCCTCGACGCAGCGGTGCATCTGCTCGGGAGTCCCCACCGAGATGCGCAGCCCCTCAGGCAGCGCCGGAAACAGCCTCCCGACACGCACACCACGCGCTGCCATGGCCCGATTCACCGGCATCATCGGCCGCCCCAGGTCGCACATCACGAAGTTCGTCTGCGACTCCCAGCAGGGCAGGCCGAGTTCGGCCAAGCCGGCCTCGAGGATGCCCCGAGCCTCGACGTTCAGCCGCTGCTGGTCGGCAGCGTAGTCAGGGTCCTCGAGCGATACCTTGGCGCAGACGGCCGACACGACGCCCACCGACATCTCCGTCCGGTAGCGATCGAGTTCGCGGATCAGCTCGCGCGCCGCCGCGGCGTAGCCAACGCGCATGCCCGCCATCCCATAGACCTTCGAGAAGGTCCGGATGACGACGATGTTGGGGCTATCGACGGCCCGCTTCAGCTGGCTGCGATAGTCGGGGTCGACAACGAACTCATGATACGCCTCATCAATGATCACCAGCTTGTCCTCAGGCACGGCGTCGAGGAACGCATCGAACTCATCCTGCCGCACGAGGGTGCTCGCCGGATTCGACGGGTTGCAGATGTAGATGACGCCGGAGCCGCCCGCGCTGTCCTGCATGGCTGACAGGTCATGGCGCCCGTCGCCATCAAGAGGCACCCCGTGGATCGGGTGCCCCGCGGCGCGAGTATAGGAGCCGAACGTCTCGAACGTCGGCTCGGCCTGCAGCACTCCACGATCGCTCCACGCGGCGGCACACATGCGCAGGATCTCTGTGGAACCTGCCCCCAGCACCACGTTGGATTCTCTCACCCTGAGGTGGCGTGCGACCGCACCCTGCAGATCAGCGGACCAGGGGAATGGGTAGCGGTTGGCGTTCTCTATCTCCGCCTGGAAGCTCGCCCGCGCAGCGTCACACATGCCATAGGGGTTCTCGTTACTGCTGAGCTTGATGCCGCCGCTCTGCGCGCCGCGCGCGGCTGGCAACCCGGGCACCCGCAGCTCGCCGAAGTCCGGCAATGGGCCGGCACCGAGCATGCCGAACGCGGTACTGCCCCACCCGAGGCGGGCGAGCACGTCGCGGCGTGACAGGGGCTTCGTGGCTGAGTGAACGGGCGTGCGTACTGACATGGGTCTCTCCCTGTGATCGGATTCGCCCCGCGACTTTAGCCGCAAACTGCACCCATCTGCCAGACCGGGCCTCTACCCGCCTCCTATATCCTTGCCGGGTCGCGTTTCGGCTAGCGGCCTCCATGGGCCGCTAGCAAGAAGCGTTCTGCCCTACCCAAGCACTCACGGCTCCGCCGCCGAGGCCTCGATGACCAAGCTGACCCGTCTCGCTCCCGTTCTCACACTGCTTCTGCTCGCGGCGCCGACGTTCGCTCAGGAAGCCGCACAGGAAGAGCCTCAGGGCCCTGATCCCGCGAGCGTAGAGGTGACACCGATCGAGTTGACTCTCGAGGTGGGTGAATCCGTGCAGCTGACCGCGGTGGTACGCGATGCCGATGGCAACGTGATCGAGGACTCGCCGGTTCTGTACTTTTCCCGCGCGCGACGCCAGGTCGAGGTGAACCCCGCGGGATTCGTGCAGGCACACGGCCCAGGTGACTTCGAGATCATCGCGCTGGCTCCCGGAGACCCCGAGGCCGATCTACGGAGTGCCTTCGGCAGCCCCGCGCGCGCCACGATCAAGGTGTCGGTGCCTGTACCGCCTGTCGAGAGTATCGCCTTCGCCAGCATGCCCGGCCGCTACTACACGAACACCACGCTGCGTCCTGCCTTCGACATCATCGACATCTCGGGGGCACCGCGGCCGGAGTTCCGGCCACAGCTGTCCAGCAGCGACCCGAACGTTGTGGAGATCACGAAACTAGGACACCTCAGCCTCGTTGGCGAAGGTTCTGCCACCGTAACGGCACAGGCCGAGGCGGCAACCGCGGCACTCGCTATCACGGTCGCAGCGAACCCGACCGCCGAGGTGGCGCTGCATGCGGACGCCACACAGGTACGAACCGGCGATGTCGTCCACCTGGCGGCCACCGCGCTCGACGCAGCTGGCGACCCGGTGCCCGAAATGCCGGTGAGCTATTCCTATCGCGCCCGCACCGACCAGCACGGCATCGGCGAGCCTCCCTCCGGGCTGGTCACCAACGATGGCCGCTTCGTGGCCGACCTGCCTGGCGAGTACACGATTCTCGCGACTGCCGGCAATCACTGGGCATCGGCGACGGTGGAGGCCGCACCGCGTAACGTGAAGCGGCCAATCGAAGCGCTGGGCCAGGGTCGGGTGGCCGACCGCAAGACCTCTGACCTGTGGGTGTGGGAAGCGCCGGACGGGCGCGACTATGCGATGACAGGCACGTGGGGTGCGGCAGGGCACGTGTTGTTCTGGGACGTTACCGACCCGCGCAACATTCAGATGGTCGATATGTTCAAGGTCGACGCCCGCACGGTGAACGACGTGAAGGTCTCCGAGGATGGCAGCATCTGCATCATCTCGCGGGAAGGCGCCTCGAACCGACGTAACGGCCTGGTGATTCTCGACTGCTCCAGCCCCGCCGATGGCGTCGAAGTCCTCGCTCGCTACGACGACCAACTCACTGGCGGCGTGCACAACGTCTTTATCTACGAGGGCCACGTCTACGCTCTCTCCGCCGGACAGCGATACGACGTCATCAATATCGAAGACCCACGCAATCCCTATCGCGTCGGCCGCTTCGAGCTCGACTCTCCAGGCCACTCGATCCACGACGTGTGGGTGATCGATGGCGTGGCGGTGTCGTCCAACTGGGGCGATGGTGTGGTGCTTGCCGACGTGGGTGGAGGCGGCATGGGGGGCACGCCCGCGAAACCCATCGAGATGGGTCGCTACGCGTATCCGAGCGGCTGGAACCACGCCGCGTGGCCTTTCAAGAGCGAGTCCGCCGACAAGTTCTACGTGATCGCCGGCGACGAGGCCTTCCCCGGCGAGCGCAATCCGCTAGGCACCAACCGTTTCGAAGGCCCGCCGGTGCAGGCCGCCGGGTGGATCCACTTCATCGAGTTCGACGAGTTGGACGCGCCGCGAGAAGTGGCTCGCTACGAGGTCCCCTACGGCGGAACCCACAACTTCTGGGTGGAGGACGACATCCTCTACATCGCCTACTACAACGCCGGGCTACGCGTCGTGGACATTTCGGGCGAGCTGCTCGGTGATCTGTATCGACAGGGTCGCGAAATCGCCTACTTCCTGCCGTTCGACCCGCAGGGGTTCAAGCCCAACGCCCCGCGCACCTGGGGCACGATGACCCATAAGGGCAACATCTTCTTCGCCGACAACAACTCGGGCCTATGGGCGGTTCGCTTCGTGCCGCCGCCCGAGGAGCCCTCGGACGACGGCGACAGCTAGCAGCCTGCGGCCGCCAGCAGCGCGGGGCTGCCTACTGTCCGCGCAGGGCGTTCACGGGATCGACACGAGTCGCGCGCCAAGCAGGGATCAGGCTGGCGGCAGCGGCGGTCGACACGACCGTCAAGATGGCCACGCCGAACACCAGCGGGTCTGCCGGACCGACGCCTACCAACAGCGTCGACATCAGTCGACCGACGCCCAGGGCCAGCAGCGCCCCGACAACGACACCAACGCCCGACATCAACAGGCCGTGTCTTACAACCAACCGCAGCACGGAAGCCGTGTCGGCTCCGAGAGCAATCCGGACACCGAATTCACGCAGCCGCTGGCCCACCGCGTAGGCCACCACGCCGTACAGACCGATCGTGGCGAGCACCAGCCCCAGCAAGCCGAATGCCCCCACGAGGCCGGCCGCCAGACGAATGAGCATCAGGCCCCGACCGTCGCGCAGGTTGGCCTCGGCAGTCATCACATCGTAGACAGGCACGGTTGGCGCGAGTCGCTGCAGCAGTTGGCGAACGGGCTCCGCGAGCGCAAGCGGGTCGCCTTCGGCATGCACGATCAGCGTTGGCGACGACAGGTACCGCTGAGCAGCCGGTTCGTAGAAGGCCATCGTCGGCTCTTCCCAGATCAACATGTACTTGCCCTGCTCGGCTACACCGATGACCTCGTAGACCTTGCCGGATGCCGGGGTCACGAACCGCTTGCCGATAGCGTCTTCCCCAGACCACATGTTCTCGGCCATGAGTTCGTTGACGATCGCCACGGGCGGCATGTCCTCGGTATCGGAAATAGCCACATCACGACCACTCAGCAAGCGCGTCCCTATGGCGTCGAAATACCCCGGGCTGACCTGCCAGCGCACGGTCATCGTGCCCGGTTCTTCACCACCGGCAGCCTCCCGCTCCGGCAACGTGCCCGTGAAGCCTGCGCCCGAGCCGAACGGTGTGGAGTTCACCAGACCGGCCGAGCGCACGCCGGGCATCGCCAGCGTTCCGGCCAGCAGTTCCTCCTGGAGAGCGAGTCCCTCGGTGCGCTCGTAGCCCACCAGGCCGGAGTCAATGGACACATACAGGCGTCCCTCGGTCTCGAAACCCAGGCCCGCGTCGCGGACGCTCGACAGGCTGCGCATGAAGAGGCCGGCGGCGACAATCAAGATCAGCGAAACGGCCACCTGAGCGACGACGAGAGTTCCGCGCAGGCGCTGACGCGCGCCACCGGCGGAAACGCTCCGCGAGCCCTGGCGCAGGCCGAGTGTCAGATCGCCGCCCGTTATCTGCAGCGCCGGGACGACTCCGGCGATCAGGCTGGCGAGCACAGCAACCGCAGTGCCGAAGACGACTGCCCGCAGGTCTGTCTGCAGAGGCAACTGCAGGGGCATACCGATCTGCCAGCTGGCGACCACGCCGCGCAGAGTCTCGGTGGCCCATACCGCCAGCAGGATCCCCATCACCGCGCCGCCCAGCCCCAGCATCATGCTCTCGATAGCGATCTGCCGCATGATGCGCCAGCGACCCGCTCCGAGCGCCGAACGAACCGCCACCTCGGAGTCACGGCTCGTGGCCCGCGCGAGCATGAGGTTGGCCACGTTGGCGCAGGCAATCAGCAGGACCATGCCCACCAATACGCCGAAAATCACCGCGATCTGAGAGAACTGTCCCCCGGCCGACGGATCTGGCCTTGAGGCCACCTCGGCGATGAGCGTGAACTCTTGATCGCCATTGGCCTCCGGGAAGTCAGCACGGAGCTGGCCGGCAACGACATCGACCTCCTCCTGAACCTGCGGCAAGCTGGCGCCCTCGGCAAGCCGGCCCATGACCCTGAACTGCGAGCCGCTGCGCGAGCGCAGGGCCCCCGTCGAGTTCGGCGAGAGCGCAGGCAGGGCCCCGATCGGTATGTACATCTGGATGGCCAGCATCGACTCGATGCCCACGTACTCCGAGGAAGCCACGCCGACCACCGTGAACGGTATGCCGTTCAACTCGACAGTAGACCCGACGATCTCGGGGTCGCCGCCGAAACGTGTCTGCCAGTAGTTGTGTGCGAGCATCAGCACAGGGGCCGGAACGTCGACCAGCCCTTCTTCGGGCGTGAAGTCTCGCCCTGGACTGATCGCCACGCCCTGCAGGCCGAAGTAGTTCGCCGACACGACCTGCGCGAACGCCCTCTCTGCCGTGCTGCCTGCACTGCTCATCCCGACCACCCGCCAGGAGTACGCGAGCATGTCGGAGAACCCCGTATCAGCCGCTCGCAGGTCCTCATAGTTCGGATAGGTGACGTTCATCAGGAAGGGAGCATCCCCATCGCGAGCCATCACGAACGCCAACTCGTCGCTGTTCTGAACTCCCGGCATGGGCCGGAACATCATCATGTCCACGATGGTGAAGATGGCGGTGTTCACCCCGATGCCGAGTGCCAGAGTCACGATCGCGATGGCCGTGAACCCGCCGCTAGCTCGCAGGGCACGGAACGAATAGCGCACGTCTTGAAGAACGGACTGCATGAAGGACTCCGGATCACGAGGATTTGGCGGAAGTTGTGAGGGACGCCCGCTCGGGCGCAAAGACAAGGCCGCTGCGCGGACGGCAGCCCGCAGGCCGATCAGCCAACAGTGCATCCACAGGCCGACGACGCGGAAAGACGAAGTGGATCCGCCCGGCTGGCGCGACGCGGCCTCGGCCGCCAATTCGGCCAGGCTGGGATCGAACATCCAGCGCCGCATTCCGTCCGGCAGAGCAGCGCGAAGCGCCAGCACCAGCGATGGACGTCTCACGACACCTCCTGGGTGCGCGCGCCGGTGCGGCTGCGGTAGAAGCTGCAGGTGGCTTCGTGGGCGTCCGAACCCTCCTGTGTCAGCGCATACCGGCGCTCGCGAACCTTCTGTCCGTTGACCGACTTGGGCGCGTAGTGACCGACGACCAGACCAGCCTTCTCGAGTCGACCCATCAGCTCATAGAACGCCGGCAGTGTGCGGCTCACCCCATGGTCGCCGAGCGTGCCACGCACTTCAGCACCGGCCACGTCCCCCTCACCCCCACGCTCGCCCAGGGCCTCGAGTATCAGGAACTGCAGGTGGGTTACGGGCGGCAGGATGCTCATGGCGTTGATTCCAGGTCTTCAGAAGCGAATATCGGGTGACCTTATATTGGGTCCCCTTAGTCTTACGCCGGGTAGCGGATTTGGTTTCACTTGCGGCGAGAATCTTCTCGCCCGGCCGCTGCCCGAAGGCGCGGGGCCACTTCAGTCGCGCAGGCGATCCAGCGGATAGAAGGTGCCGCGCCACTCGATGCCGCCGCGCCAGTAGGTCAGGAGGGCAGCACGAACACTGGTCCAGACGACGAGCAGTACCCCGATCGGCAGCAGCAGAGGCAACCACGTCGGCAAGCTGGTCTCCCGCAGTATGGCCGCATGGAGGATGACGACGACCAGCACGATGGCGACGTTGAGCCAACGCACAGGGCCGGCCAGGGTGACCGCAGCGACAAACGGCCATGCCGCCAGCAGAATCTGCGCCACCACACCGCCGAAGAGCAGCCCAAACGACCAGTTCACACCGGCCATGGTGTTCTTCTCCAGCCCGCGGATAGCTCCGCCCAGCGACTCGTACCACTCGACCCTGGCCATCGAGCCCGGGACGGCGCAGACCTGTCGGCTTCCCGTTTCCTTGAGCGCCTTGCCGAGATTCACATCGTCAAGCGGGTCCATCGCCAGTGCGGCGTGGGTCCCGGCGCGCTCGTAGGCATCTCGGCGCACGAGATTGAACCCACCGAAGCCCACGTAGGCCTTGCTGTTCGGGTCGCCGGCCCGCCAGGGGCGGAAGTAGCCGTTGAAGAACAGAGCAAACGTCGCGATGAACAGTTGGAGCCCAAGACCGCGCGCTTCGACATCGGTAGCACCGGCGACGTGGTCGACGTCGTTCTCCAGCATCCAGATGACCGCGCGCAACACGACAGTGGGCTCGAACACCACGTCCGCGTCGGTGAAGAGAATGAGTCGGCCTGACGCCACCTGAGCGCCAGCCCACAACGCATGGTTCTTCCCCAGCCAGCCCTCCGGCAAGGCTTTGACATGTAGCACGCGCAGGCGGCTGTCGCTCCGGGCAATCGTGTCGAGAATAGCGCCCGTCTCGTCGTCCGAGCGATCGTCTACGGCGACCACTTCGAGATCGGGATAGTCGAGTGCCAGCATCGTGCGGACAGCCACTGCCACCGCCCGCGCCTCGTTGCGCGCACCGAACACGACGCTCAGCCGGGGCAAGGCGGCACGGGCGTCCGCCCCAGGCAGCGGGACCCGCCGCAGGTAGAGCACCAGGTGCTGCCCAAGTGCCGCATCGAGGCCGAACGCGAGCCAGGCCAACAACGTGACGGCTCCCAGCCCCAGCACCGCAGTCTCGATCATGGGGTCAGCCTAGCAGCCCTTCGTGGCCGTCCGGGAAGATGTCATGGCTCAGCGTGGCCCACGCCACTCGCGCAGGAACTCGAGCAGCACGGCCGCCGAGTTGTCGGCGGCGAGGCGGCCGAACAGACGGATCTCGTTCGCGCCGGCACCACCACCGGCCAAATCGGATAGCGAACGGAACGCCAGGAACGGCACCTGATTGATCGCGGCAATCTGACCGATCGCGGCGGTCTCCATGTCAACGGCGTCAGCTTCAAACACGCGCCAGATCCACTCCCGAAACTCGGCGTTGTTCACGAATGTCGGCCCACTCACACCGTTGCCGCCCACCACGATGCGCGGCTGGTGCTGTAGACAATCGCCGCTCGGCAGGCAGCGTTCGAGGGTGATGTCAGCCGCCACTTCGCGCGCCACCGCAAGCATGCGTTCGTCGGTCGGAAACCAGAACTGCCGGCGCCGCTCCTGCGCTTCGGGAGCGCCGCCCCGGACCAGCTGCCCGCGCGGGAACATCATGCCGAAGTTCTCGAACTCGCCGCCGCGACCCTCCCTATCCCAACCGCCTTCAGTCGCGCGTGCGAAGACCATCTCCTGGTGCTGTCCCCACTGCGCCGGCACGGCGACATCGCCCACCGACAGGTTCGGATTGACTCCCCCGGCGATGCCCGAGAAGACGATCCCACCCACCTCGAAGTGGTCGATCACGGCCTGCGTCGCAGCCGCCGCGTTCACCATGCTCACGCCCGAGAGGAGCAGCACCACGGGGTGTCCCTCCAGGCGGCCAATATGGTGGGTGCGACCGGCGATCTCAGCGGTGTGCTCGATCGAGGCGACGCCCAGCAGTTGCTCGAGTTCCGCCGGCACGGCGGAAATGACCACCACACGCCGAACGTCGCCACCTCGATAGGCTGGCCGCTGACTCGCGCCGACAGGCTGGGGCTCGCCGACCTGGACCGTGGTCGACTGGGCCGACGCGCACCCCAGGGGCACGAGCAGGGCAAGAGCAACGACGAGCGCAGCAATTCGAGTCCGCATGACGAACCGCATTCTAGCGCCAATCGGCAGCGAGACTGGCCGCCACGTGCACCGGCTAGCGCGTTACGACGGCGATCTGCCCCAATGCCATCCCCGTGCGCTCAGTCACGGATCCGTCAGGCCATCTCACGCGCAGGCTTGCGGGGCCCGTGATGCTCCCCAATCCGAAGTAGAACCGGTCGTCGCTGCTCGACGCGTACGAGCCTCCGCGAACGCGCTGCCGGCGCCAGGTATGTCCGGCGGCTGTGACTTCGACAGCCACCGCCCCGGACGCATCCACGGCCAGCCACTCACCGAGACGGGCGCTTTCGTTGCGCAGCACCGAAGGCGGAGCGTCCATGTTGGCGATCACCAGATCCAGATCGCCGTCGTTGTCGATGTCACCCACCGCGACGCCACGGCTCGACTGGCGCACCTCCAGGCCCGGCCCCGCTTCCGCGCTCACGTCGCGGAACCCGTCGTCGGTCTGCTCCAGCATGTGATTCGGCTGCGCGAACGAGGTGTTCGCACTCGCCACGGAATCCGCCTGCGGATAGATGTGTCCGTTGGCCACGAACAGGTCCAGATCGCCGTCCAAGTCGAAGTCCGCGAATACCGTCCCCCATGACAGTGGCCCGAATGTTGGCTCGACCAGGCCGGCCGGGGCAGAGACGTCCTCGAAGGCCATCCGTCCGAGGTTGCGGTACAGCGTGCAGGTGTCGTCGGCGAAGTTGGTGACGAACAGATCCGGCAGCCCGTCCGCGTCGTAGTCGGCGGTGGCGATCCCCATCCCCGCCTGCGCCATCCCGCGATGGTCGAGCGCCGCTCCGCTCCACAGTCCCACCTCTTCGAACTGGCCGCCGCCGAGGTTCCGATACAGGTAGTTGGGGTTGGAGTCGTTGGCCACGTACAGATCGACAAGACCATCGGCGTCCAGATCCGTAGCCACCACGCCAAAACTGTAGAACAGACCGACATCGTCAAGGCCCGCGGCGGCGGTCGCGTCGGAGAAGTTCCCTGCGCCGTCGTTCACGAAGTAGCGATTGGCTAGCCCCTCGAATCCAAACGGTCCGCGCATGACCTCCGTGTTCTTCCAGCGCAGGCCCACCTTCGCCTGCATCACATCGTCGAGGCTGGTCTCGATGTAGCCGGTAACGAACAGGTCCTCGTCTCCGTCCCCGTCGCCGTCGAAGAACACCGACGAACTCGACCAGCCGTCGATCCCCACGTCGGCCTCGATGACCTCGAACCGGCCGCCGGTGTTGTGGTAAAGAACGTCACTACCGAAGTTGGTGACAAACAGGTCGGGGTGGCCATCGCCATCGATGTCACCGACCGTCACCGCGGTCCCCCAACCCCTATCCCCCACTCCCGCGTCCTCCGTTACGTCGACGAAGACTCCCTCACCGCTGTTCTGATAGAGGGCGTTCGCGCCGCGTTCGACGACCTCGGCTCCGTCCAGGCGCCAACCGTTGACCACGTACAGATCGAGGTCGCCGTCAAGGTCGTAGTCGAACAGCGCGACACCGGCGCCACCCGACTCGAGCAAGTGCGGCTTGTCCGGGCGCCCGTGCCAGGTGACCAGCGAGACTCCGGCCTCCGCACCGGCATCGACAAACCGGATCGTCGTTGGCGCTGGGGTCAGAGCTGCGCCGACACTACCTACTAGCAGCAGTAGTCCGGGCAACACCCGGCAACGTCGCTGGACGCTCACTCTTCAGGTTGAAGTACCGACCCGGCGATCTCCACGAAGTCACGCCACGCGGCCAGTACGGCCTCTTCGTCGGCAGCCTGACGCATAGCCGCGGAGGCCTTCATGACTGCCCACTTCGCTTCCAGGGTCACGATGACGTAGCCACGCTCGTAGATCCCCTCCGCCTCACCCGCAGCGTTGTGATGGTGGCCGCCGTCGAGCAGGCGCTTGCGGATTCCGGCTATCGCGTTGTCTCCCTCGTTGGCAAACAGCGCCATTTCGCGGGCGGTCTCTTCCGGGTGTCCGAGCACGTGCTGCATGTTCGCCGCATCGAAGTGATACACGAGCAGCGACCGCACAAAGTCGGCTTCGGCCTCCTTGAGCGCCAGAATAGCGTCGGCCAGCGCATCATAGGTGCCGACCATCGCGGGCGGCGACTCCTGCGCGAAAGCCCACGCAGGCATGAACAGAACCGCGAGCAGGATCGCAACGACGGACAACTTACGCATCTCGAGTCTCCCGTGAATCAGACAACGTTACCCCAATATATAACCGACCGCCCCGCTCGTTTACCCCGGGTGAACCGCAGCCTTCAGCACCCGCCCCGGTTGCAACACGAGCCGCACAGCGGTTTCA
The DNA here is from genome assembly GCA_029263295.1 of Acidobacteriota bacterium. Lineage (GTDB taxonomy): Bacteria > Acidobacteriota > UBA890 > UBA890 > WLXD01 > WLXD01. The sequence goes on from JAJCXT010000067.1 coordinate 24,846, forward strand.
TAGCGGCCGACCCACTCTGATTTCTCGCGATACGCGTTAGGCGGCGTGTACTCGCTCGCACCCGGGGCCCAAGCCCACAAACCCGGAGTCGTCGATGCGATCCCTGCGCACCCGTACCCTGCTCACGCTCGTGCTCATCGGCACGATCTCCTTCCTTGCCGGTCAATCGGCCGCCGCAATCGCCCAGGAAGAGGGCGCCGACGCCAACGTCACGGTAGATGAACGTCTGTACGAGGACATGGAGTTCCGCTCTCTGAACTTCACGCGCGGCGGACGCTCGACCGCCGTTACCGGCGTCGCCGATGATCCCCTCACCTACTACTTCGGAGGCACCGGCAGCGGCGTGTGGAAGACCACCGACGCCGGCAACGGCTGGACCAACATCTCCGACGGCTTCTTTGGAGTCGGCTCCATCGGCGCCATCGTCGTCGCTCCCTCCGACAGCAACGTTCTGTACGTCGGCAGCGGCGAAGCGTGCCCGCGCGGCAACGTCACGATCGGCGATGGCATCTATCGCTCCACCGACGCCGGCAAGAGCTGGGACAAGGTCCTCGACCTGAACGCCAACATCGGCAAGATGGTCGTACACCCAACCGACTACAACACTGCGTGGGCAGCGGTGCTCGGCAACATCTTCGGCGACAACGAGGATCGCGGCATCTACAAGACCACGGACGGTGGCACCACCTGGGAGAAGGTCCTCTACATCGACGACAACACCGGCTTTGTCGACGTCGAGATCGACCCCAACAACCCGCGCATCCTGCTGGCCTCGGCATGGACGGCGCGCCGCAACCCCTGGACGATCGACTCCGGCTCCGAAGAAGACGGCGTGTACCGCAGCAAGGACGGCGGTGCCACATGGGACAAGCTCGGTGGTGGCCTGCCGGAAGGGATGGTGGGCAGGAGCTCCGTGGCGATCTCGCCCGCCAACGGCGAGCGCATGTGGGTCCTGATGGAGGCCCCCGACGACAAGGGCGGTGTGTTCCGCTCCGACAACGGTGGTGACACGTGGCGGCGCGTGAACAGCAACCGCAACCTGCTGCAGCGCGCCTGGTACTACATCCACATCTACGCCGACCCGCAGGATGAGAACACTGTCTACGCGCTCAACACCGGCGCCTACAAGTCGATCGATGGCGGCAAGACGTTCGATATCCGGATGCGCACGCAACACGGCGACAACCACGACCTGTGGATCAACCCGAACGATCCGCAGGTGATGATCAACTCCAATGACGGCGGCGCCAACGTCTCTTTCAACGGCGGCCAAAGCTGGTCGCACCAGCGCAACCAGCCGACCGCGCAGATCTACCGTGTGTCCGTTGACGAGGCCTGGCCGTATCGCGTGTACGGCGCCCAGCAGGACAATTCCACGGCCCGGCTCTCGAGCCAGGGTGGCGGCGGGTTCGGTGGCGGCGGGTTTGGCGCCAGCTTCGAGAGCGTGGGAGGTGGCGAGAGCGGCCACATCGCCGTGGATCCACGCGGTAACCAGGTCGTCTACGCCGGCAGCTACGGCGGTACGATCACGCGCCGTGACATGAATACTGGGCTGTCGGAAAACGTCCGCGCCTATCCCGAGTCGCAGACCGGGCAGCAGGCTCTGGACATGACCTACCGGTTCCAGTGGAATGCCCCGATCCGCATCTCACCGCACGATCCGGACGTCATCTATCACGCGTCCCAGTACGTGCATCGCACCACCGATGACGGTCACAGCTGGGAGGTCATCAGCCCGGATCTGACGTACAACGATCCTGAGACGCAGGGTTACTCGGGTGAGGCTGGCATCACCCGCGACAACACCGGGGTCGAGGTGTTCAACACCATCTTCGCCTTCGAGGAGTCGTCTCACACACCGGGCCTGATGTGGGCGGGTACCGACGACGGGCGCATCTGGGTGACGCGCGACGACGGCGGGGAATGGACCGAGATCACTCCCGAGGGCATGCCGCAACGGGGCACGGTCAACACCATCGATGTCTCGGCCCACGACCCGGGCCGCATTCATGTCGCGGTGCACAAATACCGCGAGAACGACTTCACGCCGTACATCTTCCGCACCAACGACTACGGTGCCACCTGGGAGACACTCGCCGACGGCAGCAACGGTATTCCTGGTAACCACTCCGTCCGTACCGTACGCGAGGACCCCGACCGCAAGGGTCTGCTGTACGCCGGCACCGAGTTCGGCATGTACGTGTCGTTCGATGACGGCGCCCACTGGCAGAGCCTGCAGCTGAACCTGCCCCAGGTACCGATCACCGAGATGGTGGTGCATCGGCAGGATCTCGTCGTCGCCACCCAGGGCCGCGCCTTCTGGATTCTCGACGACCTGACTCCGCTGCATCAGATCCAGGCCGGTATGCAGGACGAAGCAGCGGCTCTGCTGGCACCACGACGGGCGTATCGCGGCCTTGGCGGGGCGGCCCGCATCAACTTCTGGCTGGCCGACGTGCCTGAAGAAGACGCGGTGAAGGTGGAGATCCTCGACGCGGCCGGCGAGACCGTGCGCACCTACTCCACGAAAGCCTCCGGTGACGTGTCCTCGCTGCTGCCGCCAGGCATGTCGATCGAGGACATCCCGGCGCGCTTCCGCGGCCAGCTCGCCGGCGCGACCGGCAAGCTGGATATCGAAGCCGGCATGAACCAGGTCAGCTGGGACGGGCGCTACGAACCCCTCTTCACCCGGCCGCGCGGCATCGTCATGTGGGGCGGCGGCGGCAGTGGCGGTCCCCGCGCCGTACCCGGCGACTACACCGTGCGCATGAGCGTCGGCGACTGGAGCCAGGAGCAGCCGCTCGCGCTGCTGATCGACCCGCGCATCGACACCACCGTCGCCCAGTACCAGGAGCAGTATGAGCTCTCGGTGACCATCGGCGACCGGTTGAATGATGTCTGGGATGCCCTGCAGGGCCTGCGACGCGTCAAGCAGTCGATGCGGGCGCTGGCTGCGCGGGTGCGCGGGCAGGACGGTGCCAAGGAGGTCATGGATCTCGGCCGCGCGATTACCAGCGAGCTCGAGGGAATCGAGAAGGTGATCACCCAGGTGGAGGGTGAGGGCGGCCAGGATGCGCTCAATTTCCCGGGTCGTCTCGACAACCAGTGGGCTTCTCTGTACGGAGCAGCCTCGGGGCCGAACACACCCATGACAGCTGGCGTGGCCACGCGTTACGCGGACCTCCGACCGGAGACCGATGAACTGCTGCAGCGCCTGCGTGCCGTCTACGACGGCCAGCTCGTGGAACTCAACGGAATGATCGCCGCGATGGCCCTGGACGCGGTCGTCGTGCCGGGAAGCAAGGAAGTGACAGAGCAATAGCCGTGGGCTAGCTCGGATTGGGCCAGTGGTGAGCTAGTTCTCCCGCTGGCCCTTTCTTTAGCTGCCCCTGCACCGACTGGAGCGGCATCAAGCTGCGCACCGAGTTCCGCGACTACTCCGCTGGAGGATTGAGATTGTCGCGCCAGGCGCGCAACGCGTCGAGTTGTTCGGGAGAGATACGTGCCCCCCAATGTACTGCCCGGTATTGCCACAGAGGCATCTCGCCAGCCTCGACGCGCTCGACGATCTTGCGCGTGAACCGCTTCTGAAACCCTGCTCGCAATCCCTCCCACTCGGAAAAATTGAGGCGGGAACGAGCTCCGGCGACATCGCTGATGACCAGCCACGACATCGGTGCGACGTACGAATAGAAGGGCCAGTGGGTCTCGTTCGAATGGCAGTCGAAGCACGCTTGCCGCAGGATGTCGACGACCTCACGTGGCCCGCTGATCATCTCTGTGGAAGGCGGATTGTCGCGTTCAGCTTCACGCGGCACGAACTGCACCCCGATGAAGAGGATCAGGAGCGTGACCAGTGCAGGCTTGGCGAATCGCATGGACGCCACGATACGCGGACCGCGCCCGCCGACGCAAACGCGCCAGCGCTACTGCTGTTCGCCCTGTTGCCCGCCCGGCTCCCCCGCCTCTCCGCCGCCGGCGCTGGCGCCGCCCGCGAGACCTTCCGGGATACTCAACTCGTGGATGTCGCCGCGGCGCAGGACAAGATCCTGCCCGAACAGAAAGTCCTTGACGATAACCTCGCGGGTGGGCCAGATCACGTCCGCTCCTGGTGCGTTCTTGGCAGACAGGCGCACGCGGTACCTGCCCACAGGTACTCCGTCGAAGCGATACAGACCAAACCTGTCGGTGTGCGCGCTCTGCACCACGTTGCCGCGGCTATCGAGCAACTCTACGAGAGCGTTGGGGAACACCTGGTCTTCGAGGAGAACCCGACCGGCAAAGCCGAACTCCCGGGTAGCGCTGAAATCAACGCCGGTCACCGCGCCTGGCTCGATGCGAGCTCGGCGGCCCGCACCCTGGATGGTCAACTCGATCGGCAACCCTTCCGGATCGATCTCGATGTTGTAGATCCCGGGCCTCAGGTTACCTATGAAGAACCGCCCGCCACGCTGAGTGCGCGCCATGGCACGGCCATCGACGAGGATCGGCAGTCCCTCGAGATCCTCGGCGCTGACGTCGGCGTCACCCACGACCCGGATCCGTCCACCGACAGCGCCGCGGGTGGTGGAAAGTGCGTACGTGCTAGCCCCGAGTACCTGCCCACGGGCGAACGCGAGATCAGTGTGTAGCCGAATCGTGACGCGGGGATCGCGCCGATTGAGAGGGTCATTCACGCGTGGGTCGTTCTCGAACTGGGCGCTAACCAGCACCCCGGGCCCGAATGTCGCCTGCGCTCCGAGCATGACGCCCAGCTCGCCCCGAGTACGGCGCACCCCAGCCGTGAAGCCGGGCTGCCAGGCGCTTGCCCCTACCCACGAAGCCTGCACAGCTTGCCGTGTCCCGAACCGTTCGCTCCATTCGCCGTTCACGCTGACCAGCAACGACCGGGACAAACTCGAACTGACCCCCACATTGGCGTTGCCGTTGACGTAGGCGGCGGTGAGCCGGGACGTGTCCATGAAAGACCAAGAGAAGTCGAACCGATAGCGGCCAAACAGATCGGGACGCGCACGCAACCAGGTGCGCGCCGTCGGTTGCCAGGAAACGGCAGGCAGGACGTACTGCGTACTCACGAGTCCGTCGTAGCGCTTCGACCCGACAATCGCGATGTCGAGGCTGTCGGTGGGTCGGTACTCCACCTCCGCGTAGTGATCGTGTTGGGCGGACTCGGTACCGAGGCTGAATCCCGCGCCACTCTGCTGCGAACGGCCCGTTACACGCCAGCGGCTGAAGTAGCCCTGCACGTCGACATCCCAGCCAAGCGTGCCGCCCGACGTGGCAATCGCCGCGGAACCCACGAAGTTACGGCCGAACGAGCCAGCGAGCCCGACCAGCGCCTGGCGCTGGTCGCCGCGCGTCTGGACGGCAGCCTCGAGGGTCAACCGATCACTGACCCCATAGCGCGACTGGATGAAGCCGGTGGCGACACCAACTTCTGCGCCGGCGCGGTCCGTGATCAGATCGCCGATGTAGTTCCCTTGGCGGCCTGCACCACCCATAACCAGCGCGGCTCCCGCCGGCAGCAGTTGATCCGACACTCCGCGGGTATGGTCGTGGATTTCGAGTGGCGCACTGCGATCGAAGCGGTCGTACACGTAGACCTCGATGCGGCTCGACTGGCGGCTGGGTAGCTGCACGTCGAGGAACTCGTACACGCCGTTCAGCGTGATCGTCCTCACCTGTACCGCAATGCCGTCGATACGCAACTCTGCGATGCCTGCCGCAGGACCGCGCCCGACGATCGTAGTGGCGGTCCGCAGCGTCCGCGGCAGCAATTCACTTGGCTGTGAGCTGAGCGCGAAGGTGTCGAGCGGCTGATTGGTCCAGGCCCCCTGCAGGCCGGTCATTTCCACGCTGCCAAGCAACGGGTGCAGGCTGATCCGTTGATGGCCCGCCAGCACCAGCTTCCGATCGAAGGTCCGCGTCCAGGCGTACTCCTGGATGTTCGTGGCACCCGCGAAGCTCTGATCAGCGCGGAGACGCCATCTGCCGCCAGCGACACGCCCATTGAGGAGGCTGTCCACGAGTGAGCGGACCTCGCCAGGGCGCCGAGAGTGGGTGGCGTTTAGCCGCACCGACGTGAGACTGAGCGGCGCGGGCAGGTCATCGACCTGCGGTTCCGAACCCTCCTCGATGAGGCTGGCACGCAGCGCGACTCCGGGTGTCCACGGAAACAGGAATCGGAGTGCGTACAGATCCTCGATGAACTCCACCTGCGTCCCGAGTTCCGCACGCAGGAAGAGCTCGTTGACATAGCGAATGCCATCACGCTCGGTGATCGCCGCCAGGTCGATCCGCTTGGCACCGAGTGGCGTGACTATGAACTCGCCATCGGCACGGTCTTCGATCTCACAACCGCAGGTATCAGCAAGCGCCGTCAACGGGATGTGAAAGATGTCGCCTTCGCGCAGCACCTCGAAGGTCTCAGCCTCGCGGCCTCCAACCATCGCGCCGACGAGGAGATACTCGAAGCGGTCTGCTACCTGCTGCGCCCGCGCCGGGGGGGCCAGCGCCAGCACCAATAGCAGGCACACCACGACCCCTTGTCGGCTCAGGCCGTAGGTGGCCGCGCTTGGCCACTTGCAAGGCTGACGTTGCCTCAAGAGGGTGACTCCGTGTGATAGCCGAGGACGAGAGGCTCAGCCTCAGTCCTCCTGCTGTCCGCCCGCTACCGTGGTCGCGTTCCGGGCGGGCACGATGAAACGAATCGCCTCGCGGAACTCCTGCCCGGAAACCGCGCCCAGCGTGGCAAAGACGTACTCACCGGGAGGCAGTGCGTGTTGCACCACGACGGGGATCTCGCGCCGAGTTCCCGCCAGCACCGGCACGTTAGGGAGGATCCCTGCCGCAAGTACTCCGGCAGGCAGCTCAACCTCGGGCTCGCCCGCCTGGGCGATCGGGATAACCGAGGAGACACCTGGAAACGCCGTGACCGGCCAGATGGCGTACTGGCCTCCCAGACGAACGTGGGCGTTACCGTGGCTCGAGAGGTCGAACCGCGCGGCAAACACCCGGTGGTCGCTCACCACTTCGATACCGTGCAGTTCGGGCTCGCGGCGAATCTCGCCCGCGTTGCCGTAGACCGCCACGCCCACCTTGAAGTTGACGTAGACCTCGCCCGGGTTGCGGACCTCTGGGAGGACCTCCTCGAAGTACAGCATCGCACGGTGCTCGCCCGGGTCGGGCGCGACCCGCGGACGGACCGCAAAGCGAACGGTTTGCGAACTGCGCGGTGGGATCTTGAAGCGAAGCGGGTTGATTACGACCCACTGGTCAAGCGACTGCTCGGTGGGCTCCACCACGACGACCGTACTGTCCTCCGCGAGAATCCAGTTGGCGACCGAAGCCTGAACTTCGACCTCCTCATCCCCGAGGTTGAACAGTCGCAGCGACTGCACGGCGGGGCGATTACCGATCTCGATCTCGAACTTACCCGGACTCACCGCTACCACGGCGGGCGGGTGCACAACCGCGCCCTGCGCGTAGGTGGATGCCGCGAAAGACATGCAGACAACCGCCGCGGCCAGCAGCGTGAAGAGACGAACGAGCATTGGTCGATTGTTCATGGGTGGGTCCCCCTAGAAATTGTTGAACGTAACTGTCAGCGTCCCCTGGTAGCTCCCGGCGCGGCGGATACCGGCCAGGTCCAGGTAGAACATGACGCCCCCTTGCAGGACGTCGTAGTCGCCATCCGTGGACACCACGGTTGGCGTGATGGATTCGAGCCGAACCCCGATTTCGCTGTCGCGATATCCCGCGTGGCTCAGGCGGTCTGACCGGCCGTTAGCACCACGCAGTTGATACGCGACGTCGAAGTGCTGGCGCCTTCGCTGCGCCGAATCGACGCGTAGTTGCCAGGCGTCCTGAACGCTGCGGCGAATCACCGGAGCCTTCGGGAACCCTGACGTTCGTGCCGTCCGAGTAGGCGACCACGCACCCAGTGAAACCGACGCACCGGCGACCGCGGCGGCGGAACGGCTGCCGGGGCTGCCGCCCGCCATGCCCAGGACCTCCGCCATGGAGACGGCGGTCAGCGCGATCGAGCGCGTCAGGCTGAGCTCCGCGTCCACTACCTCGGCACCGTTGTCGAAGGTCGCGGGGCGACGCACCTGCTGAGCGTGGAGGCTCGCAGACGCGATTAGCGTCACGCAGCACACCAGCGCAATGATTGGGCCTCTTCGTAACATCGGGTCTCCCTCCGAGAACTGCGAATGGCCCGGCGCTCGCAAGCGCCGGACCCCTTCGCCCCGAAACCACTTAGATCTCGACTCTCATGGTTCTCAGGTGACCACAGCCTGCAGAGTCCAGCTACCGCTGTAGCTCCCGGATTCGCCGGCGCCACTCAGGTTCAGATCGAGGGCAACGTCACCAACCTCAGGAGTCGACAACCCCGGCGCGGAAAAACTCACCGTCGCCGCGCTCGGCACTGCACCGCCCGTGCCGACGTAGTAGTTGCTCGCAGCGATGCTGGTGGAGTTCGGCCCCGTCAGCGACGCGCTCGACGCGGTGAACGACACCGTTACGTTGTTCCCGCTACCGGTACCGACAGCGCGCACTGCCCAGGCGTTCTGGATGTGCAGCGTGATCGCATTCGTGCTGTTCACCGACGACGTGATGGCCGCATCGGCCTCGAACGTCCCGGCGTTGTCCGTAATCGCGACGCTGCCCTTGGTACCGCGATCGTCATCACCGGTAGTGTTGCCGATCAGGAAGTTAGTCAACACGGATGTCGACAGCGTCATGTTGAGCGCGCTCCAGTAGTGCAGCACGACAACATTGGGAAAACTGATACTGAAAGCGGTAGCACCCGAAGCGGACTGTGCCTGCACGTCCTGACTCACGGGAGCGACCACCATGATGGCGGCCATCAGGGCCACCAACGCCATTCGAGCAAAGCTCCTCTTGAGCATTACTTTGTCCCTCCGTTTCAAAAGACCGTCAGCGGGCGCGTCCAGCAGTTCCGGAAACGCACTGTGCTACGGCGAATTAACTATCGAGAGGCAGATTAACATCGCAATTCACGTAATCGAACATAAATACATCTCTAAAGTCATTTAATGACCTTTACTGCGCAGCCATAGATAGTATTAGTCAGTTCGATGAGCTTCTGGCCGCACTTGGCTCCCTCGCGAGTGCCTGGGCCGCGCGTGTACCCGAGATGCCGCTGCGGCCGGGCGCCAGGGTCAGAACTGCAGGCCGACTGTGACCTTGAAGCTCGGCAGGTCGCCAAGTCCCGCGCGCATCTCGAGGAGGTAGCGCACCTGACTGCCGCGCGCCTGGCTGACGTGGGGTACGGGACGCGTGCCCCACTCCACAGCCCCCACGAGACTGCCGCCGAGCAGGCCTTGCGAGTCGGCGCCGTCTCTCCACTCCATGCCAAACCCGAGCCCACCGCCAGCGAGCACCTGCACAGTGCGATCGGCGTGAATCAGGTAGAGCGCGTCGACGTTACCCACCAGCGTCGTCCGCGAGCTACCGAATCCGATCTCGGCACCTGGCTGGAAGCGTAGGCGCGGCAGGATCTCGCCCGCGTTCACGTGGAATCCCACGTGAAACTGGTCGGGGCTGATCGTCGCCCCGGCGCGGACGGCGAAGCGTGCCCCGCCGCCAGCAGGCAGATTTGAGGACTCTTGCGCCGCGACAGGTGCGGCAGCTAAGACCAACAGGACTAGCGCGAGTGTGATCCGGCCAGAACGCATGATGACTCCATCAGCCGTGGGGGCAGCGGACTCATTCTAACGGAGAACCGGCTTCTCACGGAGAATCGGCGGGTGGCGCTGGTCGTGCTGCTGGCCCGGTCAGGCCGTCGAGCGCTCGCACGCGCCTACTGCGCGCCGACCCTCAATCTGAGATCGCGCTGCGGAGCTTGCAACCAGGCTCCGTCCTTGATGATCAGGTCCGGTGCTGTCTCGCTGCCATTCCAATCCGCCGGCGGCTTGGGACCGCGCGCACCGTCACTGCCATACGAGAGCAGCAGAAAGTGGCCGCCCTCGGCGCGATACAACCAGGGGTTGCCCCACGGGTCCCGTAGACCCATCCCCTTCCCGTGAGGCGTGTTGAGCAACTCCTGCAAATCCTCTGGGTAACGACCTGCGTCGAGGAAAAACCCGATCGTTGCCTTCCCCATGCCCTGCAACTCCGCTATCGCCTTGCCCTGGTATACGGGCGCCTGCACTGGGCCGCCGCTCGGATCCGATACGTCGACGCCGCCCCCGTAGCCGCCCGATATCGCGGTCACCACCGCGCCGAGTCCCATTGAAACCACCATGCCCAGCAATACGTTGCGCATCGCGGAGCCGCCTTCATCGCCAAACAAGCTCATGACAAGTCCCTCTCGAAGTTGGATCTCCTCACGCTAGCAAGCGGACCGCCGCCCTCCGAAGCCAATTCCGCGCCGCGCCCTGCTTTGCGGCTTGCCGGGCTACAGATACATACGTATGATTCATACGAACGTTTGAATCAAGATCCAGAAATGAACTGGCCGCCACGGGAGCGGATCCATGAGTGACACAAAAACCCGCCTGCTCGACGCCGCCGAAGCGTTGTTCGCAGACCACGGGATCGCCGCGACATCGTTGCGCGATATCACGACCCAGGCCGAGGCCAATCTGGCAGCCGTGAACTACCACTTTGGCGGCAAGGACGGTTTGCTCACCGCGGTGTTCGGTCGCAGGCTGAGACCAGTGAACCAGGAGCGCCTGGAGCTCCTCGACGCGTTCGAGAGTGCCGCCGGGGTCAGCCCCGTGCCACTCGACCAAATCCTCTACGCCAACCTGGCGCCACCGTTCCGCATGCTCGACGCGTCCGGCGAGTCGGGCCAGCGTTTCATGCGCATAGTGGCGCGCATCAATGCCGACCCGGCGAGTTCGATCCACCAGGCCTTCCTGCGACACTTCGACGAGATCCGGGTTCGCTTCCTGGAAGCGCTGGCCAAGGCGCTCCCCGAGCTGGACGCGGACGAGGTGGAACGGCGGTTCCACTACTCCTTGGCAGCCATGTTCCACACCTTCTGCTGGGGACCGCAGATTGCCTGTCTATGCGCCCAGCCACACGATCACCGTGAGCGGGTGTTTACCTCGCTGATCGAGTATGGCGTGGCCGGCCTCCGGGCTCCGAGCGACGGAGTTGACCTCGATGAGCTGCGCGGACTCGAGCGCGCGATCAAGGGAGTACCGGCATGAGCAGGACGCCGGCCATCGCACTCGTGGGTCTGGTTACCTTGACGGCATGCACCCCGAGTTCCCCGCCCGCGACGCAGCCAGAAACGGGCATCGAGATCCCCGACCAGTGGAGCGCGAACGTCGCGGGACCATCGGGCCCGCTGCCTGAGCGGTGGTGGGAAGACTTCGCCGCCGTGGCGCTCACCGAGGCCATCGACCGGGCGCTGGAGTACAACACTGACCTGCTGGTGGCGGCGGCCCGCGTCGACCAGGCCGCGGCACAGGCGCGCATCGCCGGGGCCGACCTCGAGCCTCAGGTCAGTGCCGGACTCTCCGGCCTGCGGGCAAAGCGCAACTTCGTCGGCTTCCCTATCCCGGGCGCCGAAGACAACGTCCTGACCACAGTTTCGAGCAACTACGGCGTGTCGGTCGACCTGTCGTGGGAGATCGATCTCTGGGGCCGTCTCAGCGCGCAGGCGCGCGAGGGCATCGCCGCCTTCCAGGCCTCACAGGCTGACTACGAAGGGATGCGGCTGTCGATCGCCGGCCAGACCGCCAAGGCATGGTTCGCGGTCGCCGAAGCGCAGGTACAGCTCGACCTGGCCGAACGCACGGTGACGAGCCGCACACGTTCCGCCGAACAGGTCCGAGTTCGTTTCGAGCGTGGTATCCGGCCGCCACTGGATCTAAGGCTGGCGCTGGCCCAGCTGTACGCGGCACAGGCCGCGGTCCCCGCCCGCGAGCGCCAACTCGACTTCGCCAGTCGGCAGATGGAGGTCCTGCTCGGTCTCTATCCAGGCCGTAGCGCGGTGTTCCCGGAGCAACTCATCGCAACGCCTGCGGAGATCCCCGCAGGCTTGCCGGCGGAATTGGTCTCCCGTCGCCCCGACCTGGTAGCAGCTGAGCGCAGGCTGACTGCTTCGCAACAACGTCTGAAAGGCGCCCGCGCGTCGCTCTACCCGCGGCTCAGCCTTACAGCGTCGGGAGGCACATCCAGCGCCGGCCTCACGGACCTTGTAGATGGCAACTTCTCGGTATGGAGCCTGGCGGGGAACCTCATCGGCCCGCTGCTCCAGGGCGGCCGGCTGCGCGCTGGAGTCGACTTCGCCGAAGCCGGCATCGACGTCGAGGTTGCCACCTACATCGGCTCCGCTCTGCGCGCCTACTCGGAGGTCGAATCGACGCTGGCCACCGAGGAGTTCCTGTCCGAGCGCGTGTCTGCCCTCGAACAGGCCACCGTTCAATCACGCGCCGCCGAGGCACTGGCGCTCGACCGGTACCGCAACGGCCTCGAGCGCTTCATCACGGTACTCGACTCGCAGCGCAGAACGTTCGAGGCCGAGAGCGCCTGGATCGCTGGCCGCCGTGAAAGGCTCGACAACCGAGTCGATCTCTACCTTGCGCTGGGTGGCGGGTTCGACCCTGGACCCATCTATCAGCCCGCCGCCAGCACCGCCCCCCCCATGACCGACACTTCCTCGGAGAGCGACCAATGAACCGCAAGGTCGTCCTTTTTCTGAAGATCACCCTGCCCATTGTCGCGCTGGTTATCGCAGCGTTCGGCGCCCGAATGCTGGCCGGCATGCAGACTCCGCCGGAATCCGTGCCACCCGAGGTGCGCCCGCCAGTGGTGCGCGTGCAGACGATCGCGCTGGAGGACCACCGCTTCACGGTCGAGTCACAGGGCACGGTTCGGCCGCGAGCCGAGAGCCGCGTGGTGCCAGCGGTTGCAGGTCGCGTCCTGTGGGTATCCGAGGACTTCGTGTCGGGTGGATTCCTCGAAGCCGGCGCGCCGATGTTGCGTATCGATCCCTACGACTATGAGCAGGCCGTCGTGCGCGCCGCCGCCGAGGTAGCTTCGGCCAAGCTGCGACTGGCCCAGGAACAGGCCGAGGCGGAGGTCGCAAGGGCTGAGTGGGAGGAATTAGGCGAAGGTCCGCCGCCCGACCTCACGGCGCGCGTTCCGCACCTGGAGAACGCCCGCGCGTCGGTGGCCGCCGCCGAGGCGAACCTGACCAGAACGGAGCACGACCTGGAGCGCACCGAGATCAAGGCCCCGTATGCGGGACGCGTCCGCGAAAAGACCGTCGATATCGGCCAGTTCGTCAGTCCGGGCAATCAGCTCGGAGCAATCTACGCGATCGACTACGCGGAAATCAGGTTGCCGCTACCCGACAAGGACCTCGCCTACCTGAGCAACATGCCGCTGGTGTACCGCGGCCAGACCCGCACTCAGGGTCCCGAGGTTATCCTGCGGGCCGACTTCGCCGGGCGCAGCCACCAGTGGACTGGCCGCCTCGTGCGCACGGAGGGTGAAATCGACGCCGCCAGTCGCATGGTCCACGCCGTGGCGCAGGTGCGCGATCCGTACGGCCGCGGCGAGGACCCGGGCCGCCCGCCGCTCGCTGTCGGCATGTACGTGACCGCCGAGATCTTCGGCGACCTCGCCGAACAGGTCGCAATCATCCCGCGTGCCGCTCTGCGCGGCGACGACAGCGTGTGGGTTCTCGATGCCGACAACCGGCTACGGACCCGAACCGTAGAGGTACTGCGACTGCAGAATAGCGACGCGGTCATCGGTAGCGGCCTTACCAGCGGCGAGCTTGTCATCCTGTCGTCGCTCGACTTCGTCACCGAGGGCATGTTGACCGAACCCACCGAAGGGGCCACCTCATGAGAGGGGTGATCGCCTGGTTCGCTCACAACGAGGTGGCCGCCAACCTGCTCATGGTCTTCATCGTGGCCGCTGGCACGATGACGGTTCTCAACGTGCCGCAGGAGGTCTTCCCCGAATTCGATCTCGACATGATTCAGGTAACCGTGGCCTATCTCGGCGCGGCACCGGACGAGGTCGAGCAGGGCGTGAACGTCCGCATCGAAGAGGCCGTCCAGGGCATCGACGGGATCAAGAAGATCACGTCGACCGCGGCGGAGAGCATGGGGACCGTCCTCATCGAACTCGAGATTGACGCTAATTCGCGCAAGGTACTCGACGAGGTGAACACGAGTATCGACGCGATCGAGACCTTCCCCACCGAAACCGAAAAGCCGATCGTCCGCGAGCTGACGAACCGTCAGCAGGTAGTCGACATCGCGATCTACGGCAACACCGATGAACGTTCGCTCAAGCGCCTCGCGGAACGCGTTCGTGACGAACTCTCGGCCCTGCCGGAAATCACCCAGGTCGAGCTAGCCAACGCCCGCCCCTACGAGATTTCAGTCGAAGTCTCTGAGGAGTCTCTACGGCGCCATGGCATCACCTTCGATTTCGTGGCCAGCGCTGTGCGTAGATCTTCGCTGGACCTACCCGGTGGCTCGGTAAGGACGGCCGGAGGCGAGATTCTGTTGCGCACCAAGGGTCAGGCGTACAGCGCGATCGAGTTCTCCGATCTCGTGCTGCTCACGCGACCTGACGGAACCCATATCGTCCTCGGGGACGTCGCCAACATCGTCGACGGATTCGCCGAGACCGACCAGATCAGCCGCTTCGATGGCCTGCCGGCGCTTACTGCCAAGGTCTACCGTACGGGCTCACAGCAGGCCCTCGACGTCGCGGCTGCCGTGATCGGCTATGTCGAGCGCACCCAGGCGGAACTGCCGGAAGGGCTCTACGTCACCACGTGGCAGGACCAGTCGAAGGTCCTGCGCGACCGTCTCGATCTTCTTCTGCGCAATGGCCGCGTCGGCTTCGCCCTCGTGTTCCTCAGCCTGGCGCTCTTCCTGAGACTGCGGCTGGCGTTCTGGGTCAGCCTGGGAATCCCGATCAGCTTCCTAGGCGCCATCTGGCTGATGCCCGGGCTTGGCGTTTCGATCAACCTGATGTCGCTGTTCGCGTTCATCCTCGTGCTTGGACTGGTAGTCGATGACGCGATCATCGTGGGCGAGAACATCTATACCCATCAACAGAAAGGCGATGACGGCAGGCAGGCCGCCATCGATGGTGCGGTCGAGGTGTCCAAACCGGTCATCTTCGCGGTACTGACGACAATGGCCGCGTTCTCTCCGCTGCTGCAGGTGCCGGGCATGATCGGCAAGATCATGGTGACGCCACCGATCATCGTGATGTCGTGCCTGCTGTTCTCGCTGGTGGAATCGCTGTTGGTGCTCCCGGCCCATCTGTCCCATCGCCCGCAGCGCAAGGACAACGAGCGCGGGCTCTGGTTCCAGTTGCAGCGCAAGATCTCCGGTGCGATGCACTGGACCATCGATCGCATCTACACGCCCATCGTCGATCTGGGGCTGCGCTGGCGCTATCTGACGGTTGCGATCGGCATCGGCACGCTCCTGCTCACCGTAGGACTGGTACAGGCCGGCTTCCTGCGCTTCATCTTCATGCCCGACATCGAGGCAGACTTCGTCCTCGCGACGCTCACCATGCCGCAGGGCACCCCGGTGGAGGTAACCTCCGCGGCCGTCGCGAGGATCGAACAGAGCTCGCTTCAGCTGCAGCAGGAGGTTATCGACGAGTACGGATTCGACGTATTCCGCCACACCTCGGCCTCGATCGGTGGGCAGCCCATGCAGCAGCGGATGGCTTCTCAGTTCGGCGGAGTCCAGGTGCTCGGTTCGAGCGCTCACCTCGGCGAGGTGGCGATTGAACTCATATCCGCCGAGGAGCGCGGCAGCGTCTCGTCCGAGTTCATGGCCACCCGCTGGCGCGAGATCACGGGCGGCATCCCCGATGCCGTCGCCCTCGCTTACTCGGCCTCGCTCTTCGATAGCGGCGAAGACGTGAACATCCAGTTCACCGGCCTGGACCTCGAACAACTGACCGCCGCCGCCGACGACCTGAAAGCGCAGCTCGCCAGCTACGACGGGGTCACTGAAATCTCCGACTCCTTCATGGAAGGCAAGCGTGAGCTGAAACTGGCCATCAAGCCCGAGGCCGAGACGCTGGGCCTGACGCTGGCGGACCTCGGCCGGCAAGTGCGCCAGGGCTTCTACGGCGAAGAGGCGCAGCGCATTCAACGCGGTCGTGACGACGTTCGCGTCATGGTGCGCTACCCGGAGAGCCAGCGCCGTTCCGTCAGCAACCTCGAGAGCATGCGGATTCGCACCCCCACGGGGGCCGAGGTTCCCTTCGGCCAGGTCGCAGAAGTCGTCCCCGGTCGCGGCTACTCCACCATCGAACGCGTGGACCGCAGCCGCGCTGTGCGCGTGACCGCCAGGGTTGATAAGTCGGTGACGACGGCGGGTGCAATCAACGGCGCGCTGGAGGCCACGGTGCTGCCAGAGATGATGCCCGCCTATCCCGGTGTTCGATTCTCGTTCGAAGGCTCGGCCGCGGAGCAACGCGACACTCTGGGCGGCCTGGCTCGCGGCTTTATCCTGGCACTACTGGCTATCTACGGGCTGCTGGCTATTCCCCTGCGCTCCTACCTGCAGCCGCTGGTAGTCATGTCCGCGATTCCCTTCGGCATCGTCGGCGCCATCTGGGGCCACATCATCATGGGCCTCGACCTGACCATTCTCTCGATGTTCGGCGTGGTCGCTCTGGCCGGCGTCGTCGTCAACGACAGCCTGGTGCTGGTCGACTTCATCAACCGCGGGCGCGAACATGGGCGGGACCTCGAGAAGGTGATCCATCGTGCGGGCGCGGTGCGTTTCCGACCGATCATGCTCACCTCGCTCACTACGTTCGCGGGCCTACTCCCCATGCTGCTGGAGAAGAGCCTGCAGGCCCAGTTCCTGATCCCGATGGCGGTATCGCTGGCCTTCGGTGTGCTCTTCGCGACCTTCGTCACGCTCGTGCTGGTGCCCTGCGGCTACATGATCATCGAAGACCTGACGGTCCTGCCGAGCAAGCTACGCCGTATGGGACAACCCGCCGCGGAATCCGCCGACTCAGTCGTCTAGCAGGCCCTGGCTCCGCATCCAGCCCTCGTTGAGCTTGGACAGGCATCGTTCGCCCGAGTCGGGCAGCAGCGTCACGATCATCGCGGCGTCGTCGGCCGCAGACGCAACCTGTTTCGCGCCGACCACGGCCGCACCACCCGAGGATCCCGTGAAGATCGCTTCGCTCTGGGCCAGCTCGAAGACCGCCTTGTACGCCGCCCGATCGTCGATCGTAATCACGTCGTCGATGTAGTCCCACCACACAGTGTCCGGCAGGAAATCCTCTCCGATACCATCGATCTTGTACTGGTGAATCTCATCAGCCGACGGCAGTTCGCCATGCTTGCAGTAGTAGGCATAGACCGAGCCCACGGTGTCCACGCCGATCACCTGGATGTCCGCGTTCTGTTCCTTCAGGAACTTGGCCGTGCCGCTAATCGTGCCACCCGTGCCCATCCCCACGACCCAGTGCGTAATCTGCCCATCGGTCTGGCGCCAGATCTCTGGACCGGTGGTCCGGTAGTGAGCGCCGGGGTTGGCCTGGTTGTAGTACTGGTACGGCAGGTACGCGCCCTCTTGGTCACGGATGCGCTCGGCCACCTTGTAGTAGGAACGCGGATCGTCCGCCTCGACGTCGGTGGGGCAGATATGAACCTCGGCGCCAAAGGCCTTCAGCAGGGCGACTTTCTCATCCGGTATCTTCGCCGCCGCGGTGCACACCATGCGGTACCCCTTGAGCACCGCTACCATGGCCAGGCCCAGTCCCGTGTTACCCGATGTGGGTTCGACGATCGTTCCGCCCGGCTTCAACAGCCCGGCCTCTTCGCCGGCCTCGATCAGCGCCAGCGCGATGCGGTCCTTGACGCTGCCGCCGGGGTTGAACGACTCGACCTTGGCAACGACGGTCGCCCCGCCGGGGCAATAGCGGTCCAGCCGGACCAGCGGCGTGTTGCCGAGTGTCTCGAGAATATGCGCGTGGATCTCCAAGAATCATCTCCGACCGAGGCGGTGATTCCGCCGAACTGCGAGCCCACGCGTCAACCATCTACGACGCGGCAGTTAGCTGGCTCCGGCACGGTGTCGGCGGGCGTAAGATCTTCAACTTACCATGATCGCCCATAGCCCGACGCGCCTAGCCATCGAGCTGGCGCCGCAGCGCCAACACCAACTCGGCCCAGCGCGCTGACCCTTCCGGATCGCCCAATCGCGTACTCAGATCGGCCATCAACTGGTAGCCGAGAAGGCGTTGCCGATCACCGATCCGCGTGTCCAGCGCGCGCTGCACGAGGCCCTGCGCTTCCACCAGTCGCGTGTCTCGCTCGACGAGAGCGCGGCCCAGCATCAGACCGGCCTGGGAGAACCCCGGCGCGCGGCGAACGACTTCGTCCAAGGCCGCCAGTTCATCGTCTGGCCGGCCTGCTTCCCTGTAGGCCATCGCCAGATTGAAACGCGCGACCGCGTTGGCCGGATCGGTTACCAGTTCCGCCTCGTACTCGTCGAGAGCCACTCCGACATCACCCTCTCGCCGAGCGACTTCGGCCAAGACGAAGTGGGCCCGTGGCATCGCCGGATCGATCGCGAGTGCAGCCTGCGCGTGCTCGCGGGCGCGCGGCATGTCGTTCATCCCCAGTTGCACCTGGGCAAGCCCTGAGTGGGCATGCTCGGACTCCGGCCTCAATTCAAGGGAGGCCTCGAATGCGACCGCGGCGCCACGCAGATCACCCTTCCGTGCGCGTGCGGACCCGAGCGTCAACTGAATCGCCGCCGACGGTTCGACGAACTCGCTCGACGCCTCCAAGGCCCGCTCCGCGGCTTCGAGATCACCCGCCGCGATCAGCGCATCGGCCAGCAGCAGATGCGCTTCCGGATCGCTCGGGCTGAGCGGCACTGCGGCGCGGAACACATCGGCGGCATCACCATAACGCCCCTGCAGGGTGTACACCTCCCCGAGCATCCTCTGCGCCTCCAGAACGCCAGGGTCCTCAGCCACTACCTGGCGCAATAGGCTCTCGGCGTCACCAGGATACCCCTGGCTCATCGCCGATCGTGCCGCCAACGTCTTGTTGTAGACGTCGATCCGGGCGCGTGGGCTCGGCAGTGGCTGGCTGGGGTCTTCGTCGAGTTGGCGAACGCTCCCGACGTAGCCGAGCGCCTGTAAACGCTGGCGCGTCTCACTATCGACCGCGCCCGTGCCCGCCAGATGGTTCGCGCTCGACCACTCCGACTCGAGTTCGCCGAGTTCGTTGTGGAGACGCAGGTAGACGCTGTTGAGTTGGTCGGCCAGGTTCGCTTCCTCCGCCGCGTCCTGCTGCAGATCAAAGAGCTCCGGATCCGAGGAGTCGATGAGCTTGTAACGGTCTGTGATCAAGCCGTGCAACTCGCTCCAGCCATAGTGCAGCCGTCCGTACCAACTCTCGGCATGTATCGGCCGCGGCTCGACGGTAGCCGCCGGATCGAAACGTCGCGTCAGGTCTTGGCCCTGCGTACTTTCGAGAGGAGGCGCGCCGACGAGCGCGAGCAGAGTCGGTGCGACATCGACGAGCGAGACCGGTTCGCTACGTACGACGCCGGCCCACGGGCTGGCTGGCACCGAGAAGAGCAACGGCACGCGGATCGTCTCTTCATAGATGAACAGCCCGTGCTGGGCTTCGCCATGTTCGCCGAGGCTCTCGCCGTGATCGCCGGCAAGAGCAACTACGGTGCTGTCGCGCAGTCCCAACTGGTCCAGCTGTCCGACCAGCCGGCCAATCTCGGAGTCGGTGAACGCTATCTCGCCCAGGTAGAGATCATCGGCGTACTGCGAGCGAAACGGTTCTGGCGGCGAGTACGGCGCGTGCGGATCGAACAAATGCACCCACAGGAAGAACGGATCGTCGCCATCTCGCCGCAGCCACTCGATCGCCCGGTCCACTACTTCATCGGCGGTCCGCTCGAGCCCTTGCTGGCCGCCACCGACGAGAAAGCGGGTTTGCCCGCCCGTGTCGAACTCGTCGTAGTACGTGCCGAATCCCTGGTCGAGCCCCCAGCGCGAATCGAGCACGAACGCCGAAACAAACGCTCCGGTCCGGTAGCCCTGGCCGGCGAGTACCTCGGCCAGTGTGTCGATCTCTTCAGGAACCTCGTACGCAACGTTGTCGCGCACACCGTGATGCACCGGATATGTTCCGGTCATGATCGAGGTATGCGACGGCAAGGTCAGCGGCGTCGTCGAATATGCGGCTGCGAACCTCACCCCCGAGGCAGCCAACGCGTCGATCGCCGGCGTTTCCACAGCGTCGAACCCATAGGCGCCCAGTCGGTCGGCCCGTACCGTATCGACCGTGATGAGCAGAACGTTGGCGCCGACCGCTCCGAGCGGTGCCGAGGCGCCGGCGGGCAACGACGAAGCCCCCGGGGCAGCGCCAGCCGGAGTCTGGTCAGTCGGCGCCGGCACGGCCGCCGGCCCACAGGCCAGCGCGGTCGCTGCCAGGATGCCGATGAGGAATCGCAACATCGGTTTGAGCCTCTTACTCCAGAGGGGAATCTCCGGACCGACCCTGGTGGTCGCGCGGCAATCGAACCCGGGCTACTCCGTGATACGGAACGGCACGGTAGTTACGGTCTCGGCATCCGCGATCAGATCTTTCGCCACGATCTCGAACGTGTACTCGTTACCCGGCTCGAGGACGCTGATCTGGCTCAGTGGGATCTGCTGGCCGACGGGCGCACGGTTGTGGGGCTGCGGAGGCGCGCGCCAGATCTGCTCGCCCTCACTGTCGAGAATGCGGTAGTTGAGCTCCAGGCTCGGCGCCTGTTTCGCCGCGTCGAACTGCGCCCCGCTCACGAGGAACACGAGCATGATGCTCGGCGTCGACTTCGAGAACTCGTGCGTAAGATTGTCCATGAAGGACGCCGTCAGGATACGCACACCGTGGTACACCGAATTGGGCTGAAACATCCCGGGCGCCTGCATCGGGTTGCCCTCGACGATCAGCACGCTGCTGGTGCGCAGCCCGCCGGTCATGAAGTCAGGCACCTCCAGGGTGTCACTCCGCATCGCCGTCTTGCCGCTGACGACATCCCGCACGCCCCACACGATCTCGTACGAACCCGCGGGTACCGTGTCGCCAAAGCTGAATGTCGCCGTGTGTTCCGTGCTACCCGTGGCCTTGGGTATCTTGGCGGTCGTGCCAATGCGCCGAACCTCCACGCCATCCTGGTGAACCGAGCCGAAAATCTCCACGCCGGCAGTCTCTGGCAACATCGTGCCAGCCGCAGCCTCAGCCTGGTCCTCGACCATCACCGCGGTGTCGGCACCGAACATGAGACCGCTTTCGCTCATGCGGAACCCCATCATCATCAGCGTGCCGCCGCCCTGCATGGACGGGAACAGGAACGGGCGGCCGAGCAGATCCAGGTCCCGCGCCATGTCGCCGGTCAACGCCGCATCCAGCGCCACGGTGGCCTCGGGCGAGAGAATCGCCTGCGGTGCCGGCATCGGTACGGCCTGCTGCACGACCTGCTGTGCGACCGCCGGCGAGGCGAAGACGAGGACCAGTGCCAGGACGCACAGGGTACGGAAGGCTCTCACGGGGTAGGACATAGGGGGCTCCTGTTCTGTTGCTCCAGTGCGCGGCGCTTACTAGTGCGAGTCCGTCACCGGGGCGGCAAGGCGACCGAGCATTTGCTGGATCTCAGGCTGATCAACATCCAGCTCCAGAGAGCGCTGGAGCAACTGTCGGGCCTTGTCCGGCTGTTCGTCGGCAAGATACTCGTTGGCGAGTGCGTTGAGGACCGCAGGGGAGTCCTGCTTCAACATCATTCGTGAGCGCTCATAATAGCGGATGGCGTCGTAGTGCTCGCCCGCATCCGCGTAGGCACTCGCCAGGTCGAGCATCAGTTCCGGGTTGTTCGGATCGCCCATGACCGCCGGCTCGAGAACCCGGATCAGTTCCTCGTGCAGCCCCGCAGACTTCAGCAGTTCCACGTGATCGCCTCGTAGGGCGAGGTTGTCCGGGTCCCGATCGAGGGCATCGCGGAGCCAGACGAGGGCCGAGTCCAGATCGCCTACCACCCGATACTGTCGTGCCCGCTCCATCGCCACCCACACATCGGTAGCGGGGGCAGACAGCTGCGCATTCACGAACGGTCGCGGCAGCTCTTCGGGCTGCTCCGCGATGGTCAAGGTCTCGCTGCGAGAAACTGCCTCACCGACCGTTACGCGCAGCGCGTACTCACCAGTGGCGAGCGCGGTGGTGTCGAGAGTCCACACGTGCATGACGACGCCATTGCTGTCGGCCTCACCACCCTCGTACTGCACTTCGTCCGAACGCACAACGATGCCGGCACCGTTGATCAACTCCGCACGAGTGTGGACAACGCCATCGTGACCCGCCGGCAACAGAATCTGCTGGAACACCAGCAGCGGACGGCCCGCGTAGACCCTGTGGTCGACCGCGGGGATCATCGTCAGGTCGCGATACTGGAACGCGTAGCGACCGCCAAAAGGATCGTAGTCGGGCAACTGTTGCGCGCCCGCCATGACGATCGGCCCCACGAGCGCCAGCGACTCGGGGAACGTCTGCGGCACCTCGAGCTCGAGTTCGACCTGGCCAAAAGTGTTGGTCGACTGGTTCTCCATGATCAGCGAGAGCCGCTGCGAGCCCGGCAGGGTCGGCATCATGTCGAGATACACGAACGGGTTACGAGTGAATCGTCCGGCCTGTTCTTCATCCAGATCGCCGGTCAGGTTCATCTCGAACGTCTGCAACACCTTGTTGCCCTGATTGGTCACACTGCCGTTGGCGTCGAACGTGAAGTAGTAGTTGCTGTCGTAGTCCGACACGTTCAAATGCTCGCCTGGCGCGCTCGCGGCGAAGTGCAAGAACGGCTGGCCATCGGCATCGATGATCCCGTAGGCCATCGCGTCGAGCTGAAGCGTCTCGAACTTCACGTCCGATTCCGTCGTGCCGGTAAGCACGTTGTAGGCCCAGGTGGGGTCGGGCATGATGACGTTGCGAACGTCCTGCACCTGCCCCAGGAGCATCTCCGAGCGCAGCGGCGAGACCCCGATCTCCATGCCCGCGTCGGATGGGAACAAGCTGAAGGCGGCCGACGCGAAGTCGTAGTCGATCTCGGCGAGGATCGAACGGACGAGGTACGCGTCAGCGTCGTGACCCTCAGGGCTGTACCCATAACCACCTTGGTTGTACTGGCGTTGACCGCGACGGTTCTCGACTTCCTGGGTGCCAGCACCGTTGAGCAGCTTGCTGGGTCCGTCCGAGAGGGGACTGTAGATCCGGTATTCCCCCGCGCCGTAACGCTGGTAGAACATCATGTAGAAGAAGGGCGGTAGGCCGAGGACAGGGTCGGCGCTGTAGAGCCAGATCTCGGCCGGATACGTCAGCATGTCGCTCGGATAGCGATACGTGGCCTTTGGCGCGCCCAGATTCATGTAAGTTTCGCCACGATCGGTCTGCCAGCCATCGAGTGACGTTCCACGACCGAAGAACTTGTCTACGTATGCGAGTCGCTCGTACCACTCGTCGCGATTCTCGTTGCGGGGCGTGCCGGGCGTCGGGTCGCGCTGCAACCAGAATTTCTCGATGAAGGCGTCGCGCTGCGAATCAGACTGCAGGCGGATAAAGATGTCCGATTCTTCGAAGGTGATGAGGTGCCCCACCTCCTCCGTCAGCCACTTCTCGTAGCGTGGATCGATCGACGATAGATCAACCTTTTCGTAGCGATCGAGGGCTGCCTTACGTGCACGGGGCGACTGCGCCGCGGCCGGCCACGCAAGCGCAGCAAGCAGCACGAGAGCAACACACGACGAGAACGCCGCGCGCGCAGATGACCAGATCAGGAGTTTGGTTGGACGCTGTCCCATGGTTGAGAACGCGTAGTGCCCCGGATGGGATAATCCCTGTGGGACGGGAGAGGTTAGAACGGTGCAATTATATGACAGTGTGACGCGCCGGCGCCCGGCCTGGACGACGGCAGCAGTTCTGGCGATCACGTTTTGTGTCGCCCAGCCGGTCGCCAGGGCGATGAGCTGGCAGGAACAGAACTCCATCCGGTTCGTGGACGTGACCGCCGCGGCCGGCGTCGATTTCGTCCACTTTTCGGGGCGTAGTGCTGAAAAGCACCTCCCCGAAACGATGGGCGGCGGCGTGCTGTGGCAAGACTTCGACGGCGATGGCCGTGGTGACATCTACCTCGTGGACAGCGGCCCGTATGAGGACGTCGTACCGTTCGTCGCCCCCGGGCCGGCCGCTGGTCGCAACGTCTACTACCGCGCGGCGCCCGACAGCAGCTACCGGGCTTCGAACGCGGGGATTGGCGATCGCGGTTTCGGACAGGGCGCGGCCGCGGCCGACTTCGACGGCGACGGCTTCGTCGACCTGTATGTCACCAACTACGGGGCCGACGTCCTCTACCGCAACAACGGCGACGGGAGCTTCACCAACGTCACCGACGCGTTCGGACTCGGAGACGAGCGCTGGGGAACAAGCGCGGCCTGGGGAGATCTCGATCTCGATGGCTTCGCCGATCTCTATGTCGCCAACTACCTCGTGTACACCCAGGAGAACGCGCGCGTCTGTGGTGACGTCGCGAACGACCTGCGCGGCTACTGCACGCCTGACCTGTTCGAGGGCGTCAACGACATTCTCTACCGCAACCTCGGCGGCGCGGGCTTCGCGGACGTCGCCGCCACAGCCGCGGTAGCCAACGCTCTGGACGGCAAGGGCCTTGGGGTAGTGATCGCAGACCTTGACCGCGATGATCTGCCGGACCTGTACGTCGCCAACGACGCAACGCGCAACTTCGTCTACATGAACCGCGGCCAGATGCAGTTCGAGGACGTGGGGCTGATGTCCGGGGCCGGACTGGGTGTTCAGGGCCTGCCGCAGTCGGGCATGGGGGTGGACGCGGGCGATCTCGACGGCGATGGCCTGCCCGAGATCGGCGTTACCAACTACGAGCAGCAGCCGGTGAACATGTATCGCGCCCTGGCACCGGGGTTCTTCGCCGAAGACTCCTTCTCGATCGGCCTGGGTGGACCCACGGCCATGATGCTCGGCTTCGGCATCGTATTCGTCGACGCTGACGGCGACGGCGACCCCGACGTCTTCATAGCCAACGGCCACGCGCTCGATACCGCCGCTCGCTACGCGCAGCCGAATCAGGTGTTTCTCAACCAGCGCCAGGAGCGATGGCGCAAGAACGATGTCGCGATCGCGGCGCTCTTGCGCGAAGTGAGCGCTGGGGCAGGAGCGGCGTTCGTGGCGGCCAGTGTCTCGCGTGGAATGGCCGCCGGAGATATCGATGGCGACGGGTGGCCAGACCTCCTCGTGAGCAATATCGACGACGCTCCGCAGCTGTTGCGCAACACCACATCGCGCGCCAACCACCGCCTCGTACTGCGGCTGCGAGGGCGCGCCGCCAACCGCGATGGCTTCGGCGCGCGGGTAGTCGTGACCACGACAGACGCTGACGGGCGCGAGTACGAGCAGCACCTGGAGTCGAAGAGTTCCACCTCCTACGTTTCCCAGTCGGTCAACGAATTGTACGTGGGACTCGGCGGCTGGCAGCGGGCGGACTTGCGCGTACGCTGGCCTGGCGGCGAGGATGAGCGGATCGGTGTCGTCGACGCCGATCAAGCCTTGCTGATCATCGAAGGCCTGGGCGTCGTCGCTTCTCGTCCGCTCGGGGCCCCTGAATGACGGAAACCTGCTCCTGATGTCTACTTCATCGCGCTCGCTCCCACGGTTGCTGATTGCCGCTCTGTTCGGAGTCGCTCTCTCTTTCACAGGTCCGTCGTCGGCAGCCGCCTCGACTGCGCCCCTGCCGCAGGACGAACCCGCTCAGCCAGCTGGCCCCACTGAGCAGGCGCGCGAGCACTTCCGTACTGCTCTGCGCCTAGCGCAGGAGGGTCTCGTCGACGAAGCCCTCGTGGAGGCCGAGGCCGGCGCCCGGCTGGAACCCGGCGATCCGGACGGGCTGAATCTCCTCGGGCAGCTCTACGGACAGGTCGGCCGGGATGAGGAAGCCGAGTCCGCTTTTCAGCGAGCCATGCGATCCGATCCGGAGTGGTCGGACCCCTTCCGCAATCTGGGCAGCCTCTACATGCGCCAGGAGAAGTTCAGCGCCGCGGTGGCGCCCCTGATCCACGCTGCGGGCATCGACGCCTCGGATCCGATGCTGCAGGCGCAGCTCGCCGTGGCGTTCCGAGAATCAGGACGGCCCGACCAGGCACTGGATGCCTTCGAACGGGCCTGGCGTCTCGTCCCCGACAACGGTCGCCTGGCACTCGATGTTGCCCTCGCCCGCCGGGCGGTGCGCGATGACGAAGGCGCCATTGATGCGGTCGAGAAGGCGGTCGAACTCGATCCCGACAGTCCGATGCCGCACATGATTCTCGCGCAGCTCTACGTCGACTCCGATCGAGTCGATTACCTGGTGAAGGCCCCGGCGCTCTACCGCCACGTGTTGGAGCTTCAGCCAGAGCGTGCCGAGGTGTGGCTGGCACTCGCGCGTGCGTACAGCCAGATTGCCGTTCGTGATGAAGCAGAGATAGCGCTGCGCCGGGCAATCGAGCTTGGTCTCGACAACCCTGACGTGCGCTTCAGGCTCGGGCAGACGCTGGGGAAGAGACAGCAGTTCGCTGCCGCCGAACAGGAATACGATCGCGTGCTCGCTGCCAATCCTGGCGCCGGTGGCGCCCATTACCTACGCGGCGAGGCACGCTTCAACCTGAACCGTTTCGACGAGGCCCTCGAGGACTTTCTTGCCGCGATCGTCGCTACGCCCGGCGATCCCGACCCGATTCTCGCAGCCGTGAAAGTCTACATGGTGCAGGGCGATCTCGAAGCGGCGGGAAGCAATCTTGCCCTGGCGCGAGAGACCAACCGGTCGCGCGCGCAGGTTGAACTGGCGACCGGTCGACTGCGGGTGCGGCAGGGGCGCAACGAAGAGGCGCTCGTGGCCCTCGACGAGACTCTTCGGCTCAATCCGAGCCTCATCGAGGCCGAGTACCTGCGCGGGCAGGCGCAACTGAAGACTGGCCTCGTCGAGGAAGGGCGCGCAACACTGGCCGAGTACCAACGCAAGTTGAACGAGCAACGCGGCGGTGAAGTGGAGCGACTGCGCGTCGGGGTGATCGGGCGCGCGCAGATCTACGTGCTCCGGGGCCAGGTGTTTCTCAACGAGGGCCGTCTCGACGAATCCCTGGAGCAGCTCGTGGCGGCCTCCGAGCTCGCGCCCGAGAGTCGCGGCGTGTGGTCGGCCCTAGCGACGATCTACGAGGCGCGTGGTGAATCTGAGGAGGCGGCTGCCGCGCGCGCGCGCGCCGCCCAGTTACCGGAAGGTAGCGACTAGTACGCCGGAGCGGCTCCCTAACGGATTCCCTGGTCTCGCTTGATCCGGGCCACCATGTCCCTCAATTGCGTGATCTGGTATTGCTCGGCCAGTGCCGCCGGCACGGCCGCAAAGAGCTTCTCGTACACCTCGACGGACTCCGCAAAGCGGTTGACCCTCAACAACTCGAGCGCCAGATTGTCCAGGGAATCCAGGTCGTTGGGGTTGTGGGAGATCGCCGTCCGCCAATGCTCGAACGCCTCTTCAGTACGCCCCTGATCGAACGCGATCTTCGCCAGCATACTGTGGGCACTGCTAAGACGAGGGTCGTAGAGCAGCGCCCGCTCGAGCGCGCCGCTCGCCTCGTCGAGTCGTCCAGCGCGCAGCAGCAACTCGCCGCGGTTCACGTGCAACTCCGCGTAGGTCGGGTCCAGTTGCAGGGCCAGATCGACCTGCCGCATCGCTTCGCCGGGGCGACCGGCTTCCCGATGCACCGTCGATAGAACGTTCATGGCCTCGATGTTCCACGGATCCTCTTCGATTACCTGCTGCAGCGTAGCGGCAGCCTCGTCGAGCCGCCGCGCGGAGAGCAGGTAGACACCGAGTGCCCGACCCAGGTATGCGGTAGACCAGTCCTCCCGCTCGGCGGCCTGGAGCCGGGCGATCGCCCCGTCGAGATCGCCGCGACCAACCTCGGCTTGCGCCAACTTGAGGATCGCGGATTCGAAGTCCGGCCGTTCCGCCAGCACGCCCTCCAGGAGCGCTGCCGCCGCCTCGAGTTCCCCTTGCTCGAGCTGGCGAACCGCCTGCTGCACTGACGCATCGAGATGGATCAGATTCTTGGGATCGTCCTCGGGACCGTACTCACGAGTGCCACCGCCGCCACTACCGCCCAGATACCCGAGCGAACGCAAGCGGCGCGTCGTCTCCGGGTCCTCCGCCAGCGGCGAATCCACCGCCAGCGCACCCTCGAGATGGTCCCGAAGTACCCCATCCAGCTCCACCATCATCGAGCCCCGCGAACGCGACATCTCGGAGGTCTCGCCCGGATCCGCGGTCACGTCATAGAGTTCCGGCAACGGCAGATCGATGAACTTCCAGTCCCCACGGAAGATCCCACGGAGCGGCGCCCAGTTGCGCGTGAGATTCGGCGTAAGCGCTTCGAAATAAACGGCTTCAGAGCCGACTCCTTGATCGCTTCCGGACTCCAGAATATCGTTGAAAGACTTCCCTTGAGCGGCACCAGGATCCAGTCCGAGGCGCTCCAGAACGGTCGGCAGAATATCGGCGTGGCCGACCCGTCGGGTCGCAATAGCGTCGGTGGCTACGCCAGGGCCGGCCACGATCATCGGCACGCGAATCGTTGAATTGTAGGCAAGCACGCCGTGCGTCTGCTCGCCATGATCACCCCGCGCCTCGCCGTGATCAGCGGTGACGATGATCAACGCCCCCATGCGCTCGGCATCTGCGAGCAACGGCGCCAGCGCGCTGTCGGTTGCTGCAACCTCACCCGCATAGGGATCGCGGTATTGCTCATCGAACGGCGGCGGTGGCAGGTACGGCGCGTGTGGATCGTAGACATGCACCCAGGCAAACCAGGAGTCGCGCTCGCGCCGGATCCAACGACGAGCGGCGGTGACAACGGCAGACGCCGGGCGCTCCGGCATCACGTAACTGTTGTCGCCATCGGCACCGAAGAAATCGTCGTAGGTATCGAATCCCTGCGCCAGGCCAAAACGCGAGTCGAGCGGGAACGCGCCGATGAAGGCACCGGTGGCATAACCTTCGACCTTCAGACGTTCCGCCCAGGTATCGAGCACATCACTGGCGCGGAACCCGTGATTGTCGTGCACCCCGTGCCGGCTCGGATCGAGTCCGGTGAGGATCGACGTATGCGAAGGCAACGTCATGACGGCGTGCGCCACAGCGTTGTCAAAGCGAACCCCGCGCTGCGCCAAGGCGGTGATCGCCGGCGCGTCGGCGGGCCCTCCGTAGGTGCTAAGAGCGTCCAGCCGCAGCGTATCGATGGTGATCAGCAACACCGGCGGCCGCGAC
Organism: Acidobacteriota bacterium; assembly: GCA_029263295.1. Lineage (GTDB taxonomy): Bacteria > Acidobacteriota > UBA890 > UBA890 > WLXD01 > WLXD01. The sequence goes on from JAJCXT010000067.1 coordinate 54,233, forward strand.
TCGGCCTGCGCCGCCTGGACACCGGGCACCGAGCCCGACAGCACCAGCAGCACCAGCAGCACCAGCAGTGCCCCGACCATCGCCAAACGAAGTTTCATCGCGTACCGTCGACCAGCTAGCCGATCATGGTGAGGAATTCCTGAGCCAATGCGCCGTTCTGCGAGTCCGGGTCAAGCTCGATGACCTTCTCGAGCGGCGCCTTGGCCTCGGCCATGTTCCCCTGCTGGATCATGCAGAGGGCCAGCTGCATGTACGCATCCGCGAAGCTCGGGTTCCGCTCGATGGCGCCTTCGTAGTAGCTCTGTGCCTCGGCCGACTGGCCCTGCTCAAAGAGCAGGCTGCCGATGTTGTAGAACACGAGCGGGTCGTCGATTTCGTCGAGGTTGATCTCTGCGATATGCGTCATCGCCGTGTCCAGATCGCGGTCCATCATCGCTGCCTTGGCGAGCGCCATGCGCCCTTCGGCGTTGGCCGGATCGGCCACCACGACACGCTCATAGTGCATCTTCGCCTTGGCCAGATCACCGAGCTCGAAGGCTGAGTTGCCGGCGTTGATGTTCACCAGGTAGACATACTGGTTGTCCGCCTGCGGAAAGTCGACCATGACCTTCTCGAACTGCGCCAGAGCGCCCACGTGGTCACCGGCCAGGGCCAGCTCGTTGCCTACCTTGATGGCGTTCGTGAGCGACGTGCTGAAAGCGCCCGCCGGAGCCGTGCCCGCGGCAGCCCCAGCCTCGCCTGGTACCAGATAGGTCGTGATCGGCTTGGAACGATTGAGCTCCTGGACCGGCACGCTGAGTCCATCGGGGAGATAGCCCTCAGCGACGAAGTCGACGTTCCAGTTTCCCCGACCCATGTTGCCCTTGAGCCAGCGACCTTCGTCGTCAGTACTCAACTCCCACGACTTGCCCGTAGAGGTGTGGGTGAGAATGACCGTGGCGCCCTCGATGGGGTTGCCATCAAGATCCATGACGATCCCATTCAGGCGCGCCTTGCCGGTAGCAACCTGGGCTTCCGCCGGCAGAGCAAATAGCGTCGCTATCGCGACGATGGCCAGCGCACAGACGAGCACACGGATAGGGCTCTGGGGGGTCATCACAGTCCTCCGAAAGTTTGATCTAAGAGCGTAATCTCTAGCCTACTACGCCCCTGCCGCGCCTGTCTGGACCACCCCTAACGTGCAGAAGAGCCCCGCTTCCGACCCCGGGCTGCGTTTCTGACTCGGTATCGCCAGAAGGGCGGCCGCGCACACCGCTCTCAGCAGGCATCGCCTGCAGTGAGACGAGGAGTCTTCGGCCAAGACGCGAGAGCAAGAGCGCCCGAACACCCCACCAGGCGGTGACCGCCTGCTGAGAGCGGTGTGCGCGGCCGCCCTTCTCTCTCTACCTGAGACAGAAAAAGCCCCCGAGGCCGAAGCCTCGGGGGCGATCTCTTTCTTCCTTCAGCTCACCGAGATGAGCCTACGAGAACTTCGACTAGCGAAGCACCGCGCGGAATCCGAAGCGGATCGTGCGGCCCGACTGGACCTCACGGATCTTCTCGAACTGCGAGGAAGTGATCGACGAGTGTTGCGCCAGGATCGTGTCCTGGTTGAGCACGTTGAACGCATCGACGATCAGGTGGATACGACCCTGGTCGGAGAGATCAAAGGTCTTCTCCGCGCGCAGGTCGACCGTCCAGAAAGTCGGCAAGCGATGCGTGCCGAACGCGTCCTGGATTGCGTTCACCGACTTCGCGCCGAAGGCGCGCTCGGACGAACCGATGAAGTTGTACGGAGCAATGATGTTGCCCTCACGCACCTGGAAGAATCCGGACACGTTGAGCCCTGCAGGCAGGGCGTACATGCCGGACGCTTTGAAGAACCAGCGGCTGGCTCCCCACCACGCCTGCGTCCGCGAACCTGCGGCGACGATGTTGCCATCGAGCACGCCGATGTTGGTCGGATCGGTGTAGCCGGTGGTCTCCGTGAAGTTCTGCTTGGGGCTGGCCCAAGTGAACGACGCGTTGCCCATCCATTTGTCAGCGAAGCGCTTGTTGAGGAATAGCTCGACGCCCGTGTACTGGGTGTTGAAGCCGTTGCGCTGCTGGTAGTGGTTGGAGATCGAACGCTCACCGACAGGCTCGTAGAACGTAACTCCATCGGAGTTCGTCACGGGCGTCCAGAACGCGTCGATCTCTTCCCCGTTGCGCGGGTTCCAGGTGAAGTTGTTGTTCTTCTTGTAGATGAAGTTACCGCCGACCGCGAACGACCGGTTGATCTCGCGCTCGAGTCCGACGATCAGTTCGTTGGTCCAGGGCGCGGAGGTTTCATCCACGATGTTCGGCGAAGCCGCCGAGGGGTTGGCGGGATCCCAGCCGCTGCTGATGAACAGCACGTCGCCGGTCTCGCCACTATCAACCTGACCGTTGCCGTTCAGGTCGCTCCACGTGAGGTCGATCTCGCGACCACTCGTGATGTTGGTGCGATGGAACTCACCAGCACCCATCTGCGAGTAGTAACGCGCGGCGTTCAATCGCAGGATGGTCTTGGAGTCACCCGTCAGGTCGTAGGTCAGGCCCAGACGAGGCGAGAGCGAGTTCCACGTGCCCTTCTCGGCACCATTGAACGAATTCGCCGGGAACAATTCCGGGGCCAGCGGGTGGGCGCCAACCTCGCTCGCGAGCGACTGCGACGACTGGTTGTCGTAGCGCAGGCCAGCGTTGACCGTCAGACGGCCGGCGCTGATCGTGTCGCCAATATAGAAGCTGTTCCGCTTTCCTTCGTAGTTATCGATGGAGTCGGAGATCAGCCATGCCTCGGCCGGAACGCCTTCCGAGAAGACGGCGAGCGCTCCGCCTGCCGGACCCCAGATGGAGGCCGTGCCCGCGGAGCGGTAGCTGTAGCCGTACTTGATCTCGTGATCGACGTTGGCACCAGCAATGTAGGTGTTGCCGTCGAGACGGATGTTCTTCAGCGGACGATCCGTGTCGTAGAAGTAGTAGCTGTTGCTCCACTCCGTGGTGCTGAGATCGTAGCCAACCTGAATGTCACGACCACCCTGCGGCTCCAGGAAGAAACCCAGACCGGTGGAGTTGTACGCGGCCTCGACATAGTTGTTGTCGTTGATCGTGTACTGGGCCTTGACGGTGTGTGTCGGCGTCGGGCCACCCTGATTGAAGGTGGTTGCCGGCGGCCGCGTTGCCGAAGCTCCGCGACCCTGCTTGGTCTTGTCAGCTCTGACGTACGTGTAGTTCAGGACGAAGTCGTTACCCAGGTGAAGGTTGCCCTTGCCGTGGATGTTCTTCAGCTGCGTGTTGTCCGGCGAAACACCGACAAACTGCTTGATGTCCTGCTTACCGTAGGAGCCCCAGACGAAGAAGCGATCGCGAACAACCGGGCCGCCGAGCTCGCCGCCCCAGTCCTGGATGCTGTCGACTGCGTTACCGATGTAACCGTCGAACAGCTGATCCTCGGTGAAGTTACCCGTCAGGTTCCCGTCACGATCTGCAACCGTGTCTTTCTGCAGGCTGCCGTCGGTGAGGTAGAAGCGTGCCGAACCGCGCCAGTTGTTGCCACCGCGCTTGGTCACGAAGTTGATGCGCACGCCACCAGTAGCGACCGAAGGATCGTTACCGCCGGTGGAGATCGAGATCTCCTCGAACGCGTCGAAGTCGTAGTACTGCGGCGATGCGCCGAGTGCTGCCATGTCGGTGATCTCGGCGCCATCGTACGTCCACATGGCGTCGTTACGGTTGGACCCGTTGGCCGTGAAACCGGACTGCTGTCCGCCTTCCGAACCACCCGTGTTCATCCGGTCCACCTGCATGCCAGCCGTGTGCTCCATCATCACCCACGGATCGCGGGCAGAAGGAATCGACTGCATGTATTCCTCGGTCATGTTCTGACCAAGGCTGGTGCTCTTGACGTCAACGATGGGGCTTTCACCGGTAACCGTGACGGTCTCTTCGATCGTCGACAGTTCCATCGCCACGTTGATCTGCGTGTTACCGCCAACGCGGACAGGCAGGCCTTCCTGGATGATCGTCTTGAAACCTTCGAGACCGAAGGTTACCGAGTAGTCACTCGAAGGAGGCAGCACCGGGAAACGGTACACACCGTTGGCCTGGGTGTAGACGGTCGACGTCGGGACCTGGTTGCCCGCGATCGTGACCGCTACGCCCGGCAGCGCGGCGCCATCCGGGTCCACAACGGTACCCGTAATCGAGCCAGTTTCCTGCGCCCAGATCGGGGCGGCAACAAACATGACCATGATGAGGCTCGCTATGAGCGAGCGTTTGAAGAACTGCATTTGCCCTCCTAAGGCATCTGCCATGCGGGATGTGGGTCCGCCAGGGTGTGCCGCCTCGTTCCCGCAATCTGCTACGAGGCGCCGCGGTTTTTACATGGACCCCAATGGATGAGTCCGGTCACTCCCTAGAGCAACGCCCATGCCAACACGGTCAACGTCGCGTCACACCGCCTTCGCCCGGCGCCTCATATCTCCCATGTTCACAACATGTTACGAACTCTTTCGAAAGACTCGCCGCCCACAACGGCACCATATTGGCTCCCCGATTTCGTCGGGTTTCAAACCCGATTGGCATCTGTTCCGTTGAATCGCAATGTCCGGATCTTTGGAAGGACCACCAACCCAACGACTCCAAATCAGTGGAGGCCGGGGCTGCGCTGCCTCGATCCGCCGGGGGATCCTCGAGTTCTCCGCTTAACGTGCGGGAGCCCCCACTTCTGGTCCTGGGCTGCGTTTTTCTGATCTCGGTATTGCCAGAAGGGCGGACGTACACCCCTCTCAGCAGGCATCGCCTGCAGTGAGAAGAGGAGTCTTCGGCCAAGACGCGAGAGCAAGAACGCCCGAACACCCCACCAGGCGGTGACCGCCTGCAGAGAGGGGTGTGCGCCCGCCCTTCTCTCTACCTGAAGACAGAAAAAGCCCCCCAGGACCGAGGTCCCGGGGGGCGATCTCTTCTTCCTTCAGCTCACCGAGGTGAGCCTACGGAACTTCGACTAGCGAAGCACCGCGCGGAATCCGAAGCGGATCGTGCGGCCCGCCTGGACCTCACGAATACGCTCGAACAGCGAGGAAGTGATCGACGTGTGCTGCGCCAGGATCGCGTCCTGGTTCAGCGCGTTGAACACATCCACGATCAGGTGGATACGACCCGTGTCGGACAGGTCGAACGTCTTCTCAGCGCGCAGATCCACGGACCAGAACGACGGCAGACGGGTCGTGCCGAAGGTGTCCCGGATCACGTTGACCGAGCCCGCACCAAAGGCGCGGTTGCCTGAGCTGATGAACGTGTAAGGAGCAATGATGTTGCCCTCACGCACCTGCACGAAACCGGACACGTTGAACCCTGCGGGCAGGGCGTACATGCCGGATGCCTTCAGGAACCAGCGGCTGGCTCCCCAGGTCGCCAGCGTCCGCGTACCCGCACCAGCGATCTGACCGTCGGTCACACCAATGTTGCTCGGGTCCGTGTAGCCGCTGCCATCCGTGTAGTTCTGCTTGGGGGCGGCCCAAACGAACGACGCGTTGCCCATCCACTTGTCAGCGAAGCGCTTGTTGAGGAACAGCTCAACGCCAGTGTACTGGCGGTTGTAGCCCTCGCGCTGCTGGTAGTGGTTGGAGATGGAACGCGGGCCTGTCGGCTCGAAGAACTGCACGCCACCCGCGGACGTCTGGGTCCAGAACGCGTTGTTCTCTTCCCCGTCGCGGATGTTCCAGGTGAAGTTGCTGTTCTTCTTGTAGATAAAGTTACCGCCAACCGCGAAGGAGCGGTTGAGCTCACGCTCGATGCCAACGATCAACTCGTTGGTCCAGGGCGCAGAGGTCTCATCTACGATGTTCGGCGAGGCTGCCGTCGGGTTGGCCGGATCCCAGCCACCGCTGATCCACAGCACACCACCGGTCTCACCGCTGTCGATCTGACCGTTACCGTTCAGGTCGCTCCACGTCGTGTCGATCTCGCGACCGGCAGTGGTGGCGGTGCGATGGAACTCACCAGCACCCATCTGCGAGTAGTAACGCGCGGCGTTCAGTCGCAGGATGGTCTTGGAGTCGCCCGTCAGGTCGTAAGTGAGGCCGAGACGCGGGGAAAGCGAGTTCCACGTGCCCTTCTCAGCGCCAGCAAACGAGTTCGCCGGGAACAGTACGGATGCGGCCGGATGTGCACCAACCTCACTCGGGAGCGACTGCGACGTCTGGTTGTCGTAGCGCAGGCCAGCGTTGACCGTCAAACGGCCGGCGCTGACGGTGTCGCCAACATAGAAGCTGTTCCGCTTTCCTTCGTAGTTATCGATGGAATCGGAGATCAGCCATGCTTCTGCCGGAACGCCTTCCGAGAAGACAGCGATTGCGCCGCCAGCCGGACCCCAGATGGAGAACGTCTGCGCGGAGCGGTAGCTGTACCCGTACTTGATCTCGTGATCAACGTCAGCACCCGCAATGTAGGTGTTGCCGTCGACGCGGAGGTTCTTCAACGGACGATCGGTGTCGTAGAAGTAGTAGCTGTTGCCCCACAGACCCGTCGAGAGGTCGAAGGAGGGCTGGATGTCACGGCCACCCTGCGGCTCCAGGAAGAATCCCAGAGGCGTGGTGTTGTACGACGCTTCAACGTAGTTGTTGTCGTTGAGCGTGTACTGGGCCTTGAACGTATGCATGCCGGAAGGGCCACCCTGGTTGAAGGTGGTTGCCGGCGGACGCGTAGCCGAAGCGCCGCGACCCTGCTTGGTCTTCTCGGCCTTGACGTTCGTGTAGTTCAGGACGAAGTTGTCACCCAGGTGGAAGTTGGCCTTCCCGTGGATGTTCTTCAGCTGCGTGTTGTCAGGCGAGGCGCCGACAAACTGCTTGATGTCCTGCTTACCGTAGGAACCCCAGACGAAGAACCGATC
>JAJCXT010000068.1 GCA_029263295.1 Acidobacteriota bacterium
CTGATGTTCGGACTGATCGCAGCCGCGCACCTGCGACGAAGCGACCCCACCGAGGGGCTGCGGCAGAGTTCACGGGTGGTGACCGGATCGCGTGGGCGCGCCGCACTGGTCATCGGGGAGATCGCCGTCAGCGTCGTTCTCCTGGCCGCCGCGTCACTGCTCGTGGGCAGCTATTTCCGTCTCGCATCGATCGACAGCGGCATTCGCACCGACGGAATCCTGAGCCTTCACGCCGCGGCGCCAATCGATATCTGGCACGACTCGCCGGGCGAGCTCCGCACCTTCTACACCGAGACATCGCGACAATTGCGCTCGCTGCCGGGTGTGTTGAGCGCCGCAGCGGTGTCGTCCCTGCCATTCAGCGGCTCTCAGTCCTCGGGAGACTTCGGGCTCATCGCAGACCGCGTGACAGCAGAAGACTCGGGATGGAGCCTCGAGCAGAACGTCTCGCCCTCCTATTTCGAAGCGATGGGCATCCCTCTCGTGGCCGGCCGTTCGCTCACGGACAGCTACGACAGCGCCCCGGAACTTGTCGTGAACGAACGCTTCGCGCGGCAGTACTTTCCGGACCGCTCGCCGTTGGGCGAGGTGATCTGGGATAACGATGTAGCCCACACCATCGTGGGAGTGGTCGCGAACGTCACGCACCAGCGGCTCAACGAGGAGATCGAAGCCAAGCGTTACCGGTTGTTCGATCGCGATACCGGCGCCGCCTTCAGCTATGTGGTCCGTATCGACGGCGATCCTGCCGCCATCGCCGCAGCAGCCGCGGCAAGCCTCCGCGAGGCGGCCCCCGGCATGACGGTCAGCCGCATCGCCACGATGACGGACCTGGTCGCCCGCACGACAGCGCTGCCACGCTTCCGCACGCTGCTGCTCGCTGGGCTGGCCGGCATCGCCATCGTCCTCTCGGCGATAGGGCTCTACGGCGTGGTCGCGTTCGCCGTCGCCGCTCGCCGACGCGAGTTCGGCCTGCGGATGACGCTCGGGGCCGGCGGGCCCCAGGTGGCGAAACTGGTCCTTCGCGACGGTCTACTCCTGACCGCGCCCGGCATCGTGCTCGGATCGCTCGGGTCGCTCATGGCAACGACGTGGCTGTCGAGCTACCTCTACGAGATCGAGCCCCGCGATCCGGTGACACTGAGCCTGGTCGCGCTCGCCGTCGCCACCCTGGCGCTTGCCGCGATGGCACTACCAGCCTGGCGCGCGCTGCGCGTCGATCCCATGGTGGCTCTGCGCAGCGATTGACCGCCAGTCGTAGCGGATCTGCTGCGTGTGTTGATTCTGCGCCCGGCTCAGCACCTCCGATCACCACGCTAGCGCCTAACGAAAGCGGCCGCCGCGTTCGAGCACTTCGATGCGGTAACCGTCCGGGTCGGACAGGAAAAAGTAGCGGCCGAGGAGGTCGCCATCGTGGTACATCTCCTTGACTTGTTCGGGAGCCAGCCCCGCTGCTTTTAGCCGCCCGTGTTCGGCACGCACGTCAGCCACGCTAACGGCCAGATGGCCGTACGCGGTGCCGTGCTCATACGGCTCGGTCGTGCCCGTGTTGGCGGTCAACTCCAGTTCGAACTCCGACTCGTCGCTGCGCAGGTACACGAGGGTGAAGTGGTCGAACTCGACACGATCCGCAACTTCGAGGCCCAGCGCCCGGCGATAGAAAGCGATGGAGCGCTCGAGGTCGAGCACCCGGATCATGCTGTGAATAGCCTTGCTCAAGAATCTCTCCAGCGCGTTGATCGATCGTACGGGAGAACCTACAGTGCGTCGGTTCAAAGTGCCCCTGTTCTGAGGAGATTTCGACAACATGCCCACATCCGATACCTGCTGCAGCGTCGTCCCCTACTTCAAAGTCCACGAGGGCCAGCTGGAGGCATTCAGAGAGCTGTGCGCCCGTTTCACAGAAGCCACGTCGAACGAGAGCGGCGTCCTCTACTACGGCTTCAGCTTCGATGGCGACGAAGTCCACTGTCGCGAGGGCTACGAAGACGCCGCCGGGGTTCTGGCCCATCTGGAGAACGTTGGCACCTTGCTGCAGGAGTCCCTGCAGATAGCAGACATCACGCGCCTTGAAGTGCACGGCCCCGCCGAGGAACTCGATGAGTTGCGCGGCCCCCTGATGGAACTGGACCCACAGTTCTTCACGCTCGAGTTCGGCTTCCGCCGTTAGCCGTTCCCGCTAGGAGGCGCCCGCCTGGCTGCCCGCCAGGCGAGCGTCGATCCAGCCGAAGACGCACTGGAACACCTCGGCCTTCTCGGGTTCGTTGTGGGGCTCGTGATACAGGCCTTCGAAAAGTCGCAGCGTGCACGCATCGCCCGCGGCAGCGGCGAACTGGCGACTGGCCTGAACGTCGGTGAGCCGATCGCCTGTGCCATGCATCAGCAGAAGCGGGATCGACAGCGTGCCGGCCTCCGCGAGCGCCTGCTCGCCTTCATCGATCACGGCAATCCCCAGGCTGGCCGTGAGACTCCGATTCATCAGCGGATCGCTCAGATAACGCTCGACCACGTCGGGGTCGCGACTGATCGCGGAGGGATCGAGCTCGCTGGCAAGCCTCAGCGTAGGCCACAGCCGGGCGGCCAGGCGACCTACCGCCAGCTTCCAATGGGGCGGCTCGAAGCCGGGACGTAGCGCCGGAGCCGACGCGATGGCACCCAGAATCGGTGGCCGCCGACGCAGCACATGGTTGATCACCAGCGCCCCGCCGAGGCTGTGTCCGTACAGGAAGAGCGGAACGCCTGGCTGTTCGGCGCGCGCCGCATCGATCAGCAGATCGATGTCGTCCAGCAGGGCCTCGTAGCTCGGTGTGTGGCCACGTCGACCACTGGAACGGCCGTGCCCACGCAGATCGAACGTGTACAGACCGAGCCCCTTCGCCGTGAACGCTTCGCCCACGTGCTCGTAGCGACCGGAGTGCTCGCCCAGCCCGTGAACCAGGCACACGACCGCGCGGCAACCGGGCTCCGGCAGCCAGCGTCGCTCGTGCAGTTCGATGCCGTCTGACGTTCTCACTTCGAACGGAAGCCTAACGCGGCGAGATCGTCAACGCTGCAATACGCGCGCAACGCTCCGGTACGCGCGCTTGCGCTCGTAGTCATCATCGAACAGCAACGGCCAATCCTCGTCCTGCTCAAGCCACCAGGCGGCACCGACGTTGATGTAGTGGTACTTGTCGACAAGGCCCCAGATATTGACGCCCGTGCACTGACGCACGGACAGACACAGCTTGAACAACTTCCTGTAGACGCTGGCCTGCTGTCGGAGCTTGGCGCGCGTCGCCCCGCCCAGATCATCGTTGATCAGCACATCCACTTCGGTGAGCTGAAGCTCCAAACCCAGCCGCGCGAATCTCTGCATGGTCTTCTTGTTGTAGCGCCAGTTAATGTCCTCGTCGATGGAGACGTGCGCCTGGAATCCCACGCCCTGCACCGGCACTCCGTCCGCCTGCAGACTCTTCACCAGGCGCAGCAACTGGTCTGCCTTCTTCCTGTTGTCGCGAGCATTGCCGAGCGCGCCGTACTCATTGATGTACAGGACGGCGTCCGGGTCCGCCTCGCGCGCCCAGACGAAGAAGGTCTTCACGTAGTCACGGCCGAAGACCTCGAGAAAGAAGTTGTCGCGCAGCAGGGTCCGGCCACCCGGGCCGATCACCTCGTTAGCGACATTCCAGACGCGCACGACATCGGGAATCATGGTCCGGTAGCGGCTCATCACCCGCGTGATGTAGCCATGCACCATGTCCTGTACGTCACCCTTGCTGTAGGTGCCATCTCGGTACCCTTTCATGAGCCAGTTCGGCAACGTCTCGTGCCAGGTCAGATGAGTCCCGCGCAGAACCATGCCGTTGTCGCGCGCGAACCTCGCCGCGAAGTCCGGGTAGCGGAAGAAGAACCTGTCGGGTCCGAGCCAGATCTCGTCCATGCTCATCGAGTAGGACTCCGAGATCATGTTGAACTCGCTACTGAGAACCTCACTGAACTGGGCGTGGTCAGCCGAGATTCGAGCGTGCAGGTCGTGGTACAGGCCGCCGACCAGGAAACCGCGAGCGTCGGCCAACTGCCGCAGCGTCGTGACCGACCTGTTCCCGCCATGCGCGATGGGCACGACCATCACGGTCACCGCCAGCAGGGCCGCGAGCAAGGTCGACTGTGGAATTCGCTTCACCGGTGCATCTCCTTCCGCCTCTGCCGGCAATCATACGCCGACTCACTCGTGCCGAAGCGCGGATACCGGGTCGATGCGCGTGGCCCGGCGGGCTGGTAGCCAGGCCGCCAGGACGCCCACCAGTACCGCTGCCGCGAGCACCGCGACGTAGGTGACCAGATCGGTAGGCTCCACCTCGAACAGCAACTGGGTAAGGAACTGCGTGGCGCCAACGGCACCCAGAACGCCGAGCGCGGCCCCGACCACGACAATCCGGAGTGCCTGACGCACGATCATCAAGACCGTCGCCGCGGCATTCGCCCCCAGCGCCATGCGCACACCAATCTCGCTCGTCCGCTGCGCCACCGAGTAGCTGACGATGCCGTAGGTACCCACGACGGCGAGGATGGCCGCGCAGATCGCCAGCCCGCTCAGCAGGGCGGTGTTGAATCGTGGCTGCGCCGCCGACTCCCAGAGCAAGTCCGAAATGGCGGCCACCTCGGCAGGCCGCAACTGCGGATCGATGTCGTTGAGAACGTCACCCATCGCTCGCGCCACGGCAGCCGTGTCCATGTCCGACTGTGCGACGACCTGCATCTGCTGAGTGGCGATCCGCCCGTACGGCAGAAAGACCTCCGACTCGTACCTTGACTGCAGTCCGCCACTACGAATGTCCGCTGCCACGCCCACGATCTCGACCTTGCCGATCCCCAGAATGTCCACGGTCCGACCTATCGGGTCGTAGTCGGTGAAGTAGCGACCGACGAGCGTCTCGTTGACGAGTCCGACCAGGACATCGCTGCTGGTATCGAGTTGGCTGAAGGCACGCCCGCTGATGATCTCCATGCCCATCACCTCAAAATAGCCGGGAATCACCAGCCGAATCTGGGCGTTGGGTCTCGCCGTGGGATCGGCAGCCTCGAGCCCCAACACGGTGAACTCCATCTCGAGGCCCAGCCCCACATTGCTCATGGGCAGATCCGAGACAGCACCCGCTTTCCTGATCCCCGGGATCTGTCGTACCCGCTCCACGAACTGTTCGAAGAAGGGGCGGAAGTCGCTGCGGGCATAGCGTGACCTCGGGATCTTCACGGCTACCGAAACGACGCCGTCCTGGCGAAATCCTGGATCAACCTGGCCGAGTCGAGCAAAACTGCGCACCATAAGCCCCGCGCCTACAAGCAGCACGATGGCGAGAGCGACCTCCACCACCACCATCAGCTCGCGTAGTCGCTGCCCAGCGCTGGTGGCGGTTCCGGAGGCACCGGCCGGCTTGAGCAGTTCGTGCAGGTCGGGCGCCATCGAACGCAGTGCCGGCAACGACCCGAACAGCACCGTCGCGCCGACAGACAGAGCGGCGGCCACCGACAACACCATCCCGTCCACGCCAATCGCACCGAGCCGCGGGATCTCGGCGGGCATGACACTGCGAAGGAATGCCGCGCCCCAGAACGCCAGCAGGACGCCGACTCCGCCGCCGACACCGCCCAGAATCAGGCTCTCGGCCAGCGACCGCACGCAAAGATCGCGCGGACGCGCACCGAGCGCAGCCCGGACGGCAAACTCGCGGCTCGCGGACGTGGAACGCGCCACCAGAACGTTGGCGATGTTCGCGCAAGCCGTGAGCAGGACCAGGAAGACGGCGCCGGAGAGCACCAACAGCATCGGCCCTAGGTCGCCGAGCAGCTCAGTGCGAATCGGCTCGGCCGTCATCCCCCACCCCTCGTTGGTGTCGGGGAACTCACCTGCCAGCTGCCTGGCCATGGCGCTGATCTCGGCGCGCGCGCTGTCCAGCGTGACGCCATCGTCCAGGCGTGCGATCGCGTCGAACATCCGATGATCTCGCTCGAGCAGAATGGTGTCGGTCAGACCCATCGGGAAGTACAGCTCCATGTCGTCATCCCCGGGCGGGAACTGAAAGCCCTGCTCGGTGACCGCCACAACGGCGTACGGGATGCTGTCCAGCTCGATGGTGGAGCCGATGATGTCCGGGTCAGACCCGAAGCGTCGCGTCCACGAGGCGTGTGTGATGACCACCTTCTTCCCAGATCCGGGGTCCTCGTCTTCGTCGGTGTAGAACCGTCCGAGAGCGGGGCGCGCGTCGAGCACGCCGAAGATCCTGGCGGTCACCGTCAAACTACCGACCTGCGCCGGCTGGTCGAGCCCGGTGAGCGTCGACCCGATGGCGCGGTAGAGGGCGACCTGCCCATCGAAAGCGCCGGCCCCATCGCGCATATCGCGGTAGTCGGCGGGCGAGAGCCGGAACAGGTTCGATCCAGCTGACCCGGTTGTCGCCCACAGCACCACGAGCCGGCTGTCGTCGCCATACCCGAGCGGACGCAGGAGCACGCCGTTGACGATGCTGAAGATCGCGGTGTTGGCACCGATGGCGAGGGCCAGCGTGGCGATCACCACCAACGTCGGTCCGGGCGTAGAGAGGAGCGAACGCACTGCAGCTTTGAAGTTGTCCACGATGTCCTGCCTGTCGGGAGAGTCGATCGCGCCGGTCGGGCACGCTTGTCTACCAGTACTCGCCATCTGCCCGATTCGTTGACGTCCTTGCATGCGCGCGAGCCTTCGTGCGACTCTTCCCATGGCAACACAAGGGGACTGGCTATGAGCGAGACTCGATCGAACCTGTTACGCGGTGCACTCGACGTACTGATCCTGCGGGCGCTGGCCGATGGTTCGCGGCACGGCTATGGCATCGCCGAGTGGATTGAAACGGCAACTGAAGAAACGGTGCTGCTCGAGGAGGGCACGCTGTATCCGGCGCTGCACCGGCTCGATGCCAAAGGCTGGCTGCGTGCCGAATGGGGCCGGTCCGAGAACAATCGACGCGCCAAGTTCTATCGCCTCACCCCCAGTGGCCGGCGGCGACTCCAGACGGAGTCGGCCACCTGGCACGAATACACCAGCGCCATCCATCGCGCTCTTACTCTCCCCAATCGCTGAGCCATGCTGAGCTTCTTCAAGCGCTCTCGTGGAACGTCATCTCAAAGGCACACCGCGGATCTCGATCAGGAGATAGCGTTCCACGTCGCGAAACGCGCCGAACGCCTCGAGAGTCAGGGCCTATCGCGCGAAGAAGCGCAACGGCGCGCCCTGGAGCGTTTCGGCGATCCGGCGCAGGTGAAGAAGGCCTGCGTGGCCGAACGCCGGCGAGTTCTCGGCCGCGAACGACGCATCGCGGGGCTCGCCGGCACCTTGCAGGACCTACGGTTCGGTGCCCGAACTCTGCGCACGAACCCGGGTTTCGCCGCGGCAGTGATCGGCATCCTTGGCGTCGGTATAGGCGCCACGACGGCGGTCTTCGGCGTCGTGAACCATGTCGTCCTGCGTCCGCTCGCGTACACGGAACCGGAGCGGCTGATTGCGATCGAGCGCGAGCATACTCGCGGGCAGAAGAGCCCCGCCCAGCTGTCGCCACCGGACTTCGCTGAGCTCCGTGACCGCGTAGCCGGCGCGCACGTCACCGCGCTCGATGAGTCGATCATCCTGCCGCTGGTGGGTGCCGATCGGCCTATTCACGTGACCGTCACACCGACACTGCCAGACTACTTCGACGTGATCGGTGTGCGACCGATTCTCGGTCGCACCTTCCGGCCCGATGAAGGCATCTATAGCCGTGACGACGGCTGGCCATGGCGCCACATCATGCTGAGCTACGACCTGTGGCAGCGGGAGTTCGGCGGCGACGAGGACATTCTGGGCCGCAAGTTATCGCTCAACAACACGGACGGGGAGGTGGTCGGTGTAATGCCGCCAGGCTTCCTCACCCTGATGCCGCACAGCGCCAACACTGCAGAGGCGACTGACCTCTGGTATCCGGTGCAGTGGGAATTTCGCGAGAGCCGACCGGATAGCGCCCGACTGCGGGGTCTCGCGCGCCTGCAGCCCGGGGTGGACCTCGCCACGGTCCAGGCCGAACTCGACACGCTCGCCGCACAGCTCGAGCAGGAGTATCCGTACAGCCAACAGGTCGGCAAACGGTTCCGCGCCATGGCGCTTCAATCGGGCGTGACCGAACACGCGCAGGGTACGCTGCGAACCTTCGCGGCCGGCGTCGGTCTGGTGCTACTGATCGCCTGTGCCAACGTGGCCAATCTGCTGTTGATCAACGGCGGCCGTCGCCAGCGCGACCTCGCCGTACGTGCTGCGCTCGGCGCTTCCCGCACTCGACTGGTCCGCCAGATGTTTGGCGAGACCGCCGTCCTCGGCGGCTTGGCGGCCGCCCTCGGGGTGGGGCTTGCAACGACCATGATCGCGCTGCTCCGCGCATACCCGCCGCGCGATCTTCCGCGTCTGGCGGGTCTGGGTATCGATGGTCCAACCCTCAGCTTCGCCGTTCTGATCGCAGTCGCCGCGGTGCTCATCGCCTCGCTACCGCCCGTACTACGTTCCACCCAGGTCGGGCTGCGCGCTGCTTCGTCGCGGCGAACCGGCACCTATGACCGCAACCAGCGGCGCGCCCAGGGGCTACTCGTCATCGCCGAGGTGGCACTGTCGATCGTTCTGCTGGCCGGCGCGGGCCTGATGCTGAGAACGTTCGCTGAACTGCAACAGGTGCCGCTCGGTTTCGAGCACGCCAACCTGCTAACTCTCAACACCACTACGATCACCGAGTACGGGGAACATCGCCAGGCCACGGAGGACGCACTCATACAGGGATTGAGTGCCCTGCCGGGAGTCGAGAAGGTCGGTCTCGGATTCCCGCTGCCGCTCAATGGGCTTTACGATCGGTCGGTGCCGTACAGACGTGCCGAACTCGGCGACGATGCCGTCGAGGGTCAGGTCTACTTCCGCACCATCTCGCCCGGCTACCTGGAAGCCCTGTCGGTCGATCTCCTCGAGGGTCGCAACCTCATGGCCGAGGACAACACGCGCGAAATTGGCCGCGTGGTAATCGACGAACGTCTGGCAGCACGCACCTGGCCGGGCGAGAGTGCTATCGGCAAGCGCCTCTGGATGGGTGAGGGGTTCGCCCTTGACGACTGGCCCGGTGACTATGAGGTGGTCGGCGTCGTCCGCTACGTACCGCAGGGCGATCACCGTGATCGGCAGTCGACCGTCTATGTATCGCGACATCTGTACCAATCTGTGGAACTCGGTGTAGCGATACGCACGAGCGGCGATCCGGCGCAGCTGGCAACTGCCGCACGCGCCGTGGTCAACAGCGTCGACCCGAACATGCCGGTGGACGTGGTGCCGATGTCCAACCTCATCGTCGGATCGCTGGCCTCCACCCGGTTCGCCCTGGATGTCTTGAGCGGATTCTCGCTGGTCGCGCTGCTACTCGCCGCTGTCGGTCTGTATGCGGTGCTCGCCCACGGCGTGCGCCGGCGCACTCGAGAGATCGGGATTCGGATGGCCCTCGGTGCCCAAGCTGCTCGCGTCCGACGTCAGGTCGTCGCCCGGGCGCTCGGGCTCGCGACGATAGGCAGTGTGCTCGGTGTCAGCATTGCTATGGTCAGTGGTCGCATGCTCGAGAACCAGCTGTACGGCGTGACACCGAGCGACCCGTTGACGCTGGCCGGCACCGCCGCCGCCGTTTGCGCGCTCGCGGTGGCCTCGAGTTGGCTACCGGCCCGTCGGGCTGCGTCCGTCGAACCCCAGACCGCGCTGCGACAGGACTAGCGACCTGACGCGGGTTGGCCATCGAGCCCTTTGACCGCTGTCTCGAAAAGTCGAGGTCCATCTGACTTCCGCCACGGGCTGCTAGGATCTCGGGTGCAACCAGACCCGGTACCCGGAGAGTCCAACTGTGAGCGCCCAGATCCTCTTCGTGCTCGTCATGCTGGCGGCCTCGCTGGTGGCGTTCGCGCTCGAGTTGCTCTCGGTGGATGTCATCGCGTTGCTCGTCGTGGTGATGCTCGTGCTCGGAGGGGCGCTCACGCCCGAACAGGCGTTCGCCGGCTTCGCCAGCGACGTCATCATCGTGCTGGCATCGCTGTTCGTGCTCTCGGGTGCGCTGGTACGAACCGGCGTGATGGAATGGGCTGCCCAGGCGATCCAGCGCCTCGGCGAGCACAGCGAGAGTCGCATCATCAGTTACCTGATGCCACTGTGCGGAGGGCTTTCGGCGTTCCTGAGCAACACGAGCACGACCGCGATGTTGATGCCAGCGGTGGTCGAGTACGCGAAGCGTTCGAAGATCAGTCCGAGCCGGTTGCTGATGCCGTTGGCATACGCCTCGATGCTCGGAGGCTCGGCCACCCTCATGGGGACGTCGACCAATCTGGCCGCCAGCGGTCTGATCTCCAAGCTCGGGATGGAGCCTGTCACGCTGTTCGAGTTCCTGCCCATCGGACTCGCGATGATGCTGGTGGGGACCGTCTACATGATGTTCGCGGGCCGCCACCTGTTGTCGTCTCGCACCCCCGCGAGCTTCGTCGAGGAATACGAGATCACCCGCTATCTGTCCGAGATCATGGTGCGCGAAGACTCGCGTCTGGCTCGGACAACGCTCGGCGATGCCGCACTGTCGGAGCGCGGAGTTCATGTGATGGCGATCGTTCGCGACGACGCCCGCGTGCTGCCACTGCCGTCCACCCGACTCGAGGCGAATGACGTGCTGATTGTGCAGGCGTCGCGCGACAGTTTGCTCGAACTCGATGAGGACCCGGGCCTGTCATTCGAGGCAACCGGTAGGATCAGCGATGAGGAACTGGCCGGCCACGGCAAGGTGATGGAGGCCATCATCATGCCCGGCTCGTGGCTCATCGCACGGACATTGAAGGCACTTCGCTTCAGGGAACGCTTCAGCGTGTCGGTGCTGGCGATCCACCGCCGCGGCACGTCGCATCCGACAGCGATCAGCAACCTGCCGCTGGCGGTAGGTGACGTGCTCCTGCTGCAGGGCAGCGAAGAACACCTGGGCTTGCTCCAGGGCAGCCATCGGATCCGCCTGCTCGGCGAGGTCGCGCGCACGCCTTTCCGGCGCCGCGCCGGAACCATCGTGCTGAGCGCCACGCTGGCGGCGGTGGCACTCGCAGCCTCAGGCGTCCTGTCGCTGTCGGTCGCGTTTCTGGCGGCTGCGCTTGTTGCGGTGCTCGGACGCTGTGTCTCGGCCGAAGAGGCGTACCGTCTCATCGAGTGGCGGCTGATCATGCTCATCGGAGGCATGACCTCGCTCGGGGTAGCCATGACCGAAACGGGGGCGGCCGAACTCGTGGCCTCGTGGGTGGCACAGGCAACATCGCAGTTCGGTCCTTACGCGGTCATGACAGCCTTCATCGTACTCACGATGCTGCTGACCCAGGCGTTGTCGAACGCCGCCGCGGCCCTGGTGGTCGTCCCGGTCGCCGTCTCCACAGCGATGCAGGTCGGAATGGAGCCACGAACCCTGGCCGTGGTCGTAGCACTGTCGGCTTCGCTGTCGTTCATCACGCCGCTCGAGCCCGCCTGCCTGCTGGTCTATTCACCAGGCAAGTACCGCTTCATGGACTTCGTACGCGTAGGCGTACCGCTTTCGCTGCTGGCGCTGGTCGTGCTGCTGGCGCTCGTACCGGTCTTCTGGCCCATGTGAACGCGACGGACGGCGTATCCTTGTTGGTGAGGTCCGTGAGGGGGTAGCTTCAACCGGATCGGAGTCGAAGGTGACCACGCTCGAGCATCGGCGGCTGCGCTGGCAGCTCTACAACGCCACGGTGGAGTCTGTGCGCCGGGTGCACGGTGAACTGGCGGTCTTCCGCGTTCGCGGCGACAGCGCCTCCTCGCGGCTGGAAGCAGGCCAGTACACGCTGCTTGGACTCGGCAACTGGGAACCTCGCCTCGACGAGCGCTCTCCCACTACCGCGCTGCAGTCCAAGCTCATACGGCGCGTCTATTCGGTCACCTGCCCGATCGTGGACGACGCCGGCGACCTCGCGTGCGTGAACGATCACGAGTGGCTCGAATTCTACGTCGCCCTCGTCAACGCACCTGGTGACGACCCCCCATCGCTCACGCCGCGCCTCTTCGCGCTCCAGCCTGGAGACCGCCTCTACCTGGGTGAACACGTCAGCGGCCGATACACGCTGGCCCCCGTCGGACCCGATGACGACGTCATCTTCTGCGCCACTGGCACGGGCGAGGCTCCCCACAACGCGATGATCGCCGAGCTCCTGGAGCGGGGGCACCGTGGGCGTATCGTATCGGCGGTTACCACTCGCTTTCGAGACGATCTGGCCTACCTCGCCCAGCATCGTGCTGTCGAGCGACGGTGGGCCAACTACCGTTATCTGCCACTGACGACGCGCGAGTCCGAGAACCTCGACTCCGCGCATCCCGACTATGTCGGCAAGCTCTATCTACAGCA